>JBJTDR010000018.1:0-32012 GCA_046092445.1 Hyphomicrobiales bacterium
GTCTCTTCTGCTTCAACTTCGTCGAGCGAGACGAGTTCGACCTCATCACCGAGGACTTCGCCATCCGCATCTTCGTCATCGACCGCCTTGGCGGCGATTTCAGGCTGTCCGCGCAGCAAAGCAGGCACGAAAACAGTGCCGCATTTGGGGCAGAATATTGGATCTTTGTGAAGATCATAAAACTTTGTGGCGCAGCTCTGGCAGTGCCGCTTTGTTCCAAGTTCGGGTTTGGCCACGGTGTACCTCTCTTTGATGATCGGGCAGGGGTTAGTCGGGCGCGCGTCCGCTGTCAAACGGAAAACGCATTTGATGCAGAATTGCGTCATGCAGCGTGTCTTCCGGGATGACGCCTTCCGCGTCCTGTGCTAGTGGCGCAGGGCGTGATGCGGTCTTGATCGTGTCAGGTTCTCCTCAGGCCAGCAGCAGGACGCGTTTCATGTCGACCAGCCATTCCGGCACTTCCCAACCCCTCTCCGCGCGCCGTGCAGGCGCTTTGACGGGCACAGTCACCTTGCCCGGCGACAAATCGATTTCGCATCGGGCAATGATTTTCGGGTTGCTCAGCATTGGCGAGACGATGGTCACCGGCTTGCTCGAGGGCGATGATGTGCTCCGCACAGCGGATGCCTGCCGCGCGCTCGGCGCGCAGGTCGACCGGCTCGGCGAGGGCCATTGGCGGGTGCGTGGCGTCGGCATCGGCGGGTTGCGCTCTCCCGAAAAGGTGCTGGATTTTGGCAATGCGGGGACAGGCTCGCGCCTGATGATGGGCGTGGTCGGCGGTCATGACATTACGGCGACGTTTGACGGCGATGCCTCGCTGCGCAAACGCCCGATGCGGCGTATTCTTGATCCATTGGTGCAGATGGGCGTGACGGTCGTGGCGCAGGCGGAGGGCGGACGGTGTCCGATTACGCTGAAAGGAACGCCCGATCCGTTGCCGATCGCCTATCAGACACCGGTGGCCTCGGCGCAGATCAAATCGGCCATTCTGCTCGCGGGGCTCAATTCACCGGGACGCACGACGATTATCGAGGCTGAAGCCAGCCGCGACCATACCGAGAAAATGCTGCGTTACTTCGGCGCGGATGTCACCGTCACGCATGAGGGGCATGATGGCCGCCGGATCGTGCTGCAGGGGCGGCCCGAGTTGAAAACACGCCCGATTATTGTGCCGGGCGATCCGTCCTCGGCGGCCTTTCCGATGGTTGCGGCGTTGATCGTCCCCGGTTCGGACGTGACGATCATCGGCGTCATGATGAACCCGCTGCGAACCGGATTGCTGACCACGCTCCGCGAAATGGGGGCGGATATCACCGAAACAAACCGCCGGATTGAAGGCGGCGAGGATGTCGCCGATCTCCGGGTCCGGTATTCCAGTTTGAAGGGTGTTGATGTGCCGGCGGCGCGCGCCCCGTCGATGATTGACGAATATCCCGTGCTTGCCGTTGCAGCGGCATTTGCGCAGGGCGAGACGCGGATGCGCGGACTACAGGAACTTCGCGTCAAGGAAAGCGACCGCTTGCAGGCCGTGGCGGATGGTCTGGCTGAGGCCGGTGTCCGGCATGCTATTGAAGGCGATGATCTGATCGTGACGGGGGGCGCGGGCGATGTGCGCGGCGGCGGCATGGTCGCAACCCATCTCGATCACCGGATCGCGATGAGCTTTCTCGTGATGGGCATGGCGTCGGACAAGCCGATGGGCGTTGATGACGAGCGGATGATTGCCACGAGTTTCCCCGCTTTCACGCGGCTGATGCGTGATCTTGGCGCGCAGTTCGCGTGAGTGCGGGAATGGTAATTGCCATTGACGGTCCAGCGGCTTCCGGCAAGGGGACGATCTCGCGGCGGCTTTCAACCCATTATGGCTGGCCGTGCCTTGATACGGGCCTGCTCTATCGGGCAGTGGCGCGCACCATGATGGATCGGGGGATCGCACCCGATGATATGGACGCGGCGGCGCGGATTGCCGGCGCGCTTGATCCCTCGACATTTGACGAGAAAAAATTGCGCGGTGCCGAGATGGGCGAGGCTGCCTCCGTGATTTCCGCTTTGCCTGCCGTCCGCGAGGCGCTCATCGGGTTGCAACGGGATTTTGCGGGCCGGAGCCTCGGCGCTATTCTTGATGGCCGCGATATCGGAACCGTGATCTGCCCTGATGCAGAGGTGAAGATTTTTGTCACGGCAACATCCGAGGAGCGCGCCCGCCGCCGCTGGCTGGAATTGTCGCGTTCGGGCGACCCGATCAGTTTCGAGGATGTTCTGGCCGATATTCATCGCCGCGATGCGCGGGATTCGGGGCGGTCGACAGCCCCTCTTCGCATGGCTGAAGATGCCCGCTTGCTCGATACGACCAAACTCGATATAGAAGCTGCCTTCAGGGTTGCCGTCGGCATTGTGGAAGAGCGTCGTTCGGGACGCGCGACACGCTGAGCGGTTCAGCTTCTGATCATGAACGAGACGCATTCTGATGCCGGTTCGGCGCCGGCCTGCCCCAAGGCAGTGGTAACGCACGCAAGTGCGACACGTCGGTTGAGGGATGCGCCCTTTAACACAAACCCGTCGGCGCCTGGCCCAGCCGGGTCTTTTCAGGAGAACAAATGTCCGCTGCTACCAGAAACACGCCATCGCGTGAAGATTTTGCCGCACTGCTTCAGGAATCATTCGGTGACAATGAGTCGCTCGAAGGTTCGGTCGTCAAGGGCCGCATTGTCGCCATAGAAAAAGACATGGCCGTCATCGATCTCGGCCTGAAGACAGAGGGGCGTGTCGCCCTTCGTGAATTTGCCGGTCCGGGCCGCGAAGGCGCGCTCGTCGTCGGTGATGAGGTTGAAGTCTATCTCGAACGCATCGAAAACGCGCTCGGTGAAGCTGTCATCTCGCGTGACAAGGCCCGCCGCGAAGAGAGCTGGGTCAAGCTCGAGCAGGCCTACGATAAACAGGAGAAGGTCAACGGCGTCATCTTCAGCATCGTCAAGGGCGGCTATACGGTCGATCTCGACGGGGCCACAGCCTTCCTGCCGCGCAGCCAGGTTGATATCCGCCCGATCCGCGATGTCGCCCCGCTCATGGGCATTTCGCAGCCATTCCAGATCCTGAAAATGGATCGTCGTCGTGGTAATATCGTCGTGTCGCGTCGCTCGGTTCTCGAAGAGACCCGCGCAGAGGCCCGCACCGAACTCGTGGCAAACCTCGAGGAAGGTCAGACCGTTGACGGTACCGTCAAGAACATCACCGAGTACGGCGCATTCGTCGATCTCGGCGGCATTGACGGTCTGCTTCATGTCACGGATATGGCATGGCGTCGTGTCAACCACCCGAGCGAAGTCGTCACCATCGGCCAGCAGCTCAAGGTTAAAATCATCAAGATCAACCATGACACGCACCGCATCTCCCTCGGCATCAAGCAACTGCTTACCGATCCGTGGGAAGGCATCGAGGCGAAATATCCGCTCAACACCCGGTTTTCCGGCCGTGTGACCAATATCACCGATTATGGCGCATTCGTCGAACTCGAGCCGGGTATCGAGGGATTGATCCACGTCTCGGAAATGTCATGGACCAAGAAGAACGTGCATCCCGGCAAGATCGTCTCGACCTCGCAGGAGGTTGATGTTCAGATCCTTGAAGTCGACTCCTCCAAGCGGCGTATCTCTCTCGGACTCAAGCAGACGCTCCGAAACCCTTGGGAGGCATTTGCCGAGAGCCACCCTGCCGGTTCGATCGTCGAAGGCGAAGTCAAGAACAAGACCGAATTCGGTCTGTTCATCGGCCTCGAAGGCGATGTCGACGGTATGGTCCACCTCTCCGACCTCGATTGGAAACTTCCGGGCGAGCAGGTGATCGAGAATTTCAAGAAGGGTGACATGGTCAAGGCGCAGGTTCTCGATGTCGATGTCGAGAAGGAGCGAATCTCGCTCGGTGTTAAGCAATTGGCTGGCGCGGCCGCACCAGCTTCCTCAACCGCAGGCGCAGCCTCCGGCGACGAGGGCGGTGACCTCAAGAAGGGCTCTATCGTCACGTGCGAAGTGATGGGCGTGAAGGAGGGCGGCATCGATGTCCGGATTGCAGGTACCGATTTCTCGACCTTCATCAAGCGCAATGATCTGGCCCGCGACCGAGCGGAACAGCGCCCCGAGCGCTTTGCGGCCGGGGAGAAGATCGATGCGCGCGTCATCAGCTTCGACCGCAAGTCCCGCAAGATCTCGGTGTCGATCAAGGCACTGGAAATGGCTGAAGAGAAGGAAGCAATCGCCCAGTACGGTTCGGCGGATGCCGGTGCCTCGCTCGGTGACATTCTCGGCGCAGCCTTGAAGAAAGCCAACAAGAAGGACGAAGCAGGCAAGTAAGCCTCTTCGTTCTTTGCAAAAATCGAACGCCCTGTCAATTTTTCATCGGCAGGGCGTTTTCTTTGGACAGTGCATTTTGCACCGGCATGGCACGAATGCGTTCGTCATTGCCGGGAGGTCACTCGTCGGTATTGACGGCAAGTATTTGAATTCGCTACCAACAACTCGAAATTAGGTTTGCCTTCGACGGCGGAGGCTCCGAAGCAGGATCGATCATCATGTACCGTGCCGTTACGCGACACATTCAGGTCAGCGTCAAACCATCCTTCATGGAGGAGCAGTCGTCCGCCGCCGTCGGGCGCTTTTTCTGGTCGTATACGGTCGAGATCGTCAACAAGGGCGACGAGGTCGTCACGCTGCGCAACAGGCACTGGAAAATCACGGACGGGAACGGCAAGCTGTACGAGGTTCGCGGCGAGGGTGTCGTTGGCGAGCAGCCCCGTCTGACACCAGGCGGCAGTTTCACCTATACGAGCGGGTGTCCGCTCGAGACGCCGCAAGGCATCATGGTCGGCACCTATGAGATGGAAAACGCCGAGGGAGAACGCTTTCTCATCGACATTCCGGCGTTTTCGCTGGATATGCCGTCACAAACCCGCGTTTTGCACTAGGGTTCGAACACTCAGGGCGACAGCACGACTGCGATTGTCAGACTGCCGACAACGCCGAGCGTCAGGATCATTCGGAGCCTACGATACCATTCCGGAATGAGGGTGTCATTCTGTGAAACCGTATCGACAATCCCCATCGCCGTGAACAAGACCATCAGCATCAGAAGATCGGCGGGTCGCGGAAGTGCAAGCGCCACCCAGGCGATCAGCGATGGCAGAACCGAGAGCAGAAAGTCTCGGGACTCGCCCGCGCGGCGTATGGCGGCCAATCCCCAGCGCGCGCCACCGATGAAGGAGGCGATCAGGGCGGCATAGGATTTCAGCGCCGAGTGAACGATATCGGGCGCAATCCCGAGGGCCGACAGGTCAAAGCCCGCTAGAAAGGCGAGAGCGGCGAACGGGATCAGTCCGCCAATACCTAGCAAAAACGGCGTCTTCGGAATTGAGAAGATCATGCTCATGGCGAAGGCATGACGCAGACCAATGAAAAGGTCAATGACGCATCGGGCAGATCATCCCGGGCCATGCGACACGGTTTGCTGTTCCTGTTGCAACGGCAATGGATCCCGAAAAACTGAAACGTCCGGATTGATATCACCGAAATCCGCCACCAGCTCCGAGCGACCCCGGAACAGGGCCAAAGTTACCACTTGCGATGAGCAGAAGAGGCGCACCGATGACATGTCAGGCACTCCGGTAACAGAAATCCGTCGGCGGGCCTCCATACGGCGGAACGGCTCGGACAGGTTCAGCCTGAAGCCTGATCAATTGAGCAGTGCCGACTATTTTCAGGGCTATGTCACGCCACGATCGGGTTGGTGAGAGGCTTCGATCCGATCTTCTGCTGAGTTGCATCAAGCATCAGGCCCGCTTCTTCGCGTGCACGGGCCACTGCCGCGCGTGCAGCCTTGATGACGGCGCGCGGATCAGATGAATTGCCCGACCCCGGGTGGTGGGATGGACTTAATCGCGGGAAGCGGGATCGAAATTCATGGCTTTTCAGTTCGGCTTTCACCGAGTCCTCGACCTGGGATATGCGCTCCAGTATTTTTTCATTGCCTGCCAGTACCGCCGCCATGGCGGCAAAATTTTGCTGTCCGCTTTTCGACATCCCAGTATGCAACGAAGCAATGCGGGACTTCAACTCTTCCGAAGTCGAATTATCATCTTTTCTGCCGTCTGGTTCGGGCCGACGGGCCGCCTCCGAGAGCCGGGCATGAATGGCATTGATCTGCTCGCCGAGACGGCTGAGCCCCAGATCGAGCGTTTCGAAGCGGGTATCGAACCCCGCAATCTGTCGTCCAACCTGATGGAGGGTTGCCGCCGACATTGCTGCAACGGTGTTTTTAAGCGCCGCCAGATTCTCCGTCTGTGTCGCAATCTTTTCCTGACCCTCGGCGAGTTGATCCACCTTGTCTCCGAGTCCGAGAACTGCTTCCGATAATCGGACGATTGTGGCATCGAGCGGGCTGTCTTGATCCGAAGCGGCACTTTCCGTCACACCTGCCTCATCGCGGAGTTGCTGGTCCAGCGCCGTGATATCCGCGTCTATCCGCGTGATGATCGCCTCGATTCCCGGCGACTGATCAATGTCGATCTGGCGATAATTGAGCCGCGCAACGCAAGAGTCGAGTGTCAGCAGAGAGAAACGCAGATGATCAAGCCTCGGGTCCTCGCCGAGCAGCGCTTCAAACCGCGCGAATTCGTCGAGTAAATGATCGATGGCCTCAGAGACTGGACGCGGGCGGCTCGGGAAATTCGCTTCCGCGAAATTGACATACCCGGCAACATTTCGCGGATGTTTCAGGCGCAGTCGATGGGAGCGAGCTGCGATTTCATCGAGAATATTTTTTAGGTCACGTTCGAAAATCCGCTTCGATATATCGACACGTTCCGATTCGTTACGCCGGGACGTGACTCGGTCGGCCGAAAACGACGTTGCCGACGGAGTTTTCAGGTCATCACCGGTCATTTTGCTCTGCATCGGCATGGCTCATATGGCGGCAAAAAATGTCTCTCTCATTCGGTAAGCCCGCTGAAGCTCCGTACAACGTTACAAATGATCTATGAAGATTCATGGTTAATAAAGTGTAAATCCGATCACGTTTTCATTTACGACGGATCGATTCGGTGAAGAATTTTATTTAAAATTCATTGTATTTTATAGTGAATTCGTTTATTATTTAAAAATCAGTTAGATTATTTTGTATGTAATCTTGCTTACTGACAAAAATGGCTCATGAGCGTTTCTGATATATCCGAGTTGTAAACAAGGTCATACTCGGTTATCTTGTCCCTCATTCGGATGGTGAGTAATGACATGACTGCCACCCCAGCAAAGAAAAAGAGCAAATCTGTACTAGCGACGCCTGCAACACGGCAACGGCGCAATGCGACTGCGAAGGGTGCAGATTATCTTTTCAGAATTGGAGATCTGTCGCGGGAATTTGATGTCACCCTCCGGACGTTGCGGTTTTACGAGGATCGTGGCCTGATCACGCCTCGCCGTTCGGGGACGACCCGGCTTTACGACGAAACCACCCGACAGCGCCTTGCCACGATACTGCGCGGGAAAGCACTCGGGTTCACGCTGACCGAGATCGGCGCGATGCTGGAAGGTGACGGGTCGGGGGAGGCGTCAAACACGCTGAAGCTGACGAATGCCCGAATCAACGACCAGTTCAAACATCTTGAGCGGCGGAAGGCGGAAATCGAGGCGGCCATCAGAGAGCTCAGACGATCACAAAGCCTGGTCGCCCGCGTCGCGGGTTGAATTTCGACCCTGCCAGCGGCACCACGACAGGCATTACGGCCAGTTTTAACCATGCCCTCCCGATGGAGGGAATTTCCAGATCGCTACTTCTACTTGCTGCATACTGCGCTGCACGGCAATGTGATAGGGTCTATGGTCCAGTGACCTCCCGATCAAGGAGCCGGAAATGGCCGATGCCTTCATTTTTGATCATGCCAGAACGCCTCGCGGTCGTGGTAAGCATGATGGTTCGCTCCATGAGGTCACCGCCCTTGCGCTCGCATCGGTTCCGTTGCGCGCTATCCGCGAACGTAACGCGCTCGACCCCCGTCAAATCGATGATGTCGTGCTCGGCTGTGTGGATCCGGTGGGTGAGGCGGGCGGCAATATCGGCCGCGCTGCCGCGTTGGCCGCGGGCTACGGCATTTCGGTGCCAGGCGTGCAGCTCAACCGGTTTTGCGCGTCCGGCCTTGATGCCGTAAATTTTGCGGCAGCGCAAATCATGTCCGGCCAGCAGAACATGGCTCTGGCAGGCGGCGCTGAATCAATGAGCCGCGTCGGCCTCGGCGCGTCAGGCGGTGCATGGGCGGCGGATCCGGCCATTGCGATTCCCGCCTATTTCATGCCGCAGGGTGTTTCGGCGGATCTGATCGCGACCAAATACGGCTTCACCCGCGAGGATGTAGACGCGTTCGCGATGCAGAGCCAGCAACGTGCCGCCCGGGCGTGGTATGAGGGGCGGTTTTCGGGTGCGGTCGTCCCCGTGCGCGATGTGAACGGTCTGACGCTTCTTGATCATGACGAGCATCGCCGACCGAATACCGATATGCAGTTGCTTGGCGGATTGAAGCCGTCTTTTGCCGCAATGGCCGAGCAGGGCGGTTTTGCAGCGGTGGGTATTCAGGCACATCCCGAGATCGAGACGATCCGCCATGTGCATCATGCTGGCAATTCTTCGGGCATCGTTGATGGTGCTGCCGCCGTGCTGCTTGGCAATGCCGAGGCGGGCAAGCGGGCCGGGTTGAAACCGCGCGCGCGGATCCGCGCATTCGCCAATGTCGGCTCCGATCCCGCGCTCATGCTGACAGGCCCTGTCGATGTGACGAAAAAACTACTCAAACAGGCGGGAATGAACATTGCCGATATTGATCTTTTTGAGGTCAACGAGGCATTTGCCGCTGTGGTTCTGCGGTTTATTCAGGCCTTCGGGGTTGATCCGGCCCTTGTCAATCCGAATGGCGGGGCTATCGCGCTCGGCCATCCGCTCGGTGCGACGGGAGCGATTCTCGTCGGCACGGCGCTCGACGAATTGGAGCGGACTGGCAAGAAAACAGCCCTGATTACACTCTGTATTGGTGCCGGAATGGGTACCGCAACGATCATCGAACGGGTGTGACCATGACACTTTCCTCCCTCACCCAGTTTTGTTTCGATGTCGACGCCGACAATATCGCCACCCTGACATGGGATATGCCCCACAAGGCCATGAACGTCATCACCGATGTCACCATGGCTGAACTCTCTGACGTGATTGACCATGTCTCGGAGGATACAACGCTCAAGGGGTGCGTGATCATATCCGGCAAGCCCGATAGTTTCTCCGGCGGGGCTGATATCAAAATGATCCAGAGTCTGCTGGCGACTTATCATGAGCAGGTGCCCGTCCGCGGTGAAGCCGCCGCAATGCAGTCTTTTTTCGATGAATCGCGGCGTTTGACACTTCTGCTCCGCAAACTCGAAACTTGCGGCAAACCTTTTGTTGCAGCGATCAACGGCGTCTGCCTCGGCGGCGCGTTCGAGCTTGCGCTCGCCTGTCACCATCGCCTTGTTTCCGACGATGCGAAAACGCGTGTCGGATTGCCTGAAATCAAAATCGGCTTTTTCCCCGGTGCCGGCGGCACGCAGCGCGTCGCGCGCTTGGCCCCAACGGGCGATGCGCTTCTCATGATGATGAAGGGTGACCAGCTCAGCCCTGATGCGGCGAAGGCGATCAATCTCGTTCATGCGATTGTACCCAAACGTGACCTTCTCGCCCGTGCGAAAGCTGTTTTGCGCGAGGGCATCAATGCTGTCCAGCCTTGGGATCAGGAGGGGTTCCGTCCGCCGTCCGGCAAGGTCTATTCGCCGCAGGGCATGATGGTCTGGCCTGCCGCAAGCGCCATTTGCCGTCGCGAAACCTTTGACAATTATCCCGCCGCAAAAGCGTTGCTGCAATCTGTGTATGAAGGTCTGCAGCTGCCGATGGATCTCGGCCTGCGCGTCGAGAGCCGCTATTTCGCGCATATCCTGCGAACGCCCGAAGCAGCCGCCATGATTCGGACGCTCTTCGTCTCGATGCAGGAGCTCAACAAGGGCGCGCGGCGTCCGGCAAAAATCCCCGCCTCTGCGCCGAAACGCGTCGGGATTATCGGCGCCGGATTTATGGGTGCAGGCATTGCCTATGTCTCGGCACTTGCCGGGATCGAGGTGATCCTGATCGATCGCGATCAGGCTTCAGCCGACAAGGGCAAAGCGCACGCCGACAAGGTGATTTCCGGTCTGATTGCCAAGAATCGCGCCTTGCCGGAAGCACGCGATGCGCTGCTCGGCCTTATCATGCCAACCGCGGATTATGCGCAGCTCAAGACCTGCGATCTTGTCATCGAAGCCGTGTTCGAAGATCCGTCAGTAAAGGACGAGGCGATTCGCAAGGCCGAAGCCGCGATGGACCCGTTGACGCTCTTCGCCTCCAACACGTCAACATTGCCGATTGGCGGGCTCGTAAAATCCTTCTCCCGTCAGGCGGATTTCATCGGCATCCATTTCTTCTCACCCGTCGACCGGATGCAACTCGTCGAGATCATCACGACGAAGCAGACCGGGGAACGGGCACTGGCGACCGCCTTCGATTTTGTCCGCGCAATCAAGAAGACACCCATCGTCGTCAATGATGCGCGCGGGTTCTTCGCCAATCGCTGCGTGATGAACTATCTGCTCGAGGGCCATCTGATGCTTGACGAGGGTGTTCCTCCGGCGATGATCGAGAATGCCGCCCGCATGGCGGGAATGCCGGTTGGCCCGCTCTCGCTGACCGACGAGGTCGCGATTGATCTCTGCTATAAAATTCTGAAAGCAACAAAGGCCCAGCTCGGCCCCGACGCCGTCAATCCGGTGCAGGATGCGATGCTTGAAACGCTTGTCGAGCAGCGGGGTCGGCTAGGCCGTAAAAACGGCACGGGTTTTTATGACTATTCCGAAAAGGGCACGAAAGCCCTGTGGCCTGGCCTGTCAGCGTTCCAGAAGACCCGTCTCGATCCGGACACGATTGACGTCACCCAACTGAAACAGCGCTTTCTTGCGACCCAAGCGCTCGAGGCGGCCCGCTCGGTTGAAGAGAACATTATCACCGACCCGCGCGAGGCAGATGTCGGCGCGATCCTCGGCTTCGGTTTTGCGCCGTTCACCGGTGGCCCGCTCTCGATGATCGACGGCATGGGTGCCAAGGCGTTTGTTGCCCTCTGTGATGAGCTCGTGCAGCGCTTCGGCAAGCGTTTCGAGCCGAATGCCGCCCTCCGCGCCATGGCGGCGTCAGGCGGCCGGTTTTACAAAGGGTGAGGAAGCGGGCTTGGCATATCCTCTGATCATTCATCGCCACTGTGTGAGGAGCGCCCGCAACGCCGCGGGTTTCAAAGGCTTGTGCAGCACGGTGATACCGGCTTCGACTGCGGCGTCCCGCACGGCGAGCGAGCGGTCCGCCGTGAGCAGAATGGCGGGAATATCGCTCCCGAGCATGCTTCGCAGCACGCCGATCACGGCGAGGCCATCGCCCTCGTCGAGGTGATAATCCGCAACGATCACCGTTGGCTTATGGTCCGGATCGCGCGCGCACTCTTCAGCCTCTTCCCCGTTTGACGCGACCTGAACCGCGCATCCCCACCCCGAGAGCAGCGTATACATACCGTCCAGAATAGCGGGGTCATTGTCTATTGCCAGAACCCGCAGACCGTTGAATGACCCGAGAGTCGCAGCGGAGGCAGCCCGTTCCGGCACCCGCTTCGCCGTCGAGGCCGGCGCGACCGGCACCTCGACCGAGAACATCGAGCCCTTATCCTGCCATGACGTCACGCGAATCCGATGCCCGAGAAGCCGCCCGATCCGCTCGACAATACTTAATCCGAGGCCAAGACCGCGTGCGACCTTGGCTCCCTGATCAAGCCGCTGGAATTCCTCGAAGATGGTTTTGCGCTTTGTCGCCGGAATACCGATGCCCGTATCCCATATTTCGATCCGGACAGATTTCCCCGCTCTCCGGCACCCCATCAGAACGCGGCCCTCGGGCGTGTATTTGATCGCGTTGGAAATCAGGTTCTGGATGAGACGGCGCAAGAGCCGCCTGTCCGAGCGCACCACGAGGGTGGTTGGCACATGGATGAGGTCCAGATTTTTTTCGCGCGCCAGCGGCTCGAGCTCGGTTTGCAGCGCACTTAAGATATCCGAGAGCCTGAATGCGCTGATTTCAGGCTTCAAAGCCCTTGCGTCAAGCCGCGAAATATCAAGCAAGGTCGTCAGAATATCCTCGATGGCTTCGAGCGACGCGCCGATATGATTGGCCAGTTGCGGATCGCCTGTACCGCGATCACGATCAATCAACGAGGAGACGAACAGACGCGCGGCATTCAGCGGCTGCAGAATATCGTGGCTTGCCGCCGCCAGAAACCGTGTTTTCGACTGGTCGGCTGCTTCGGCAACAGCCTTTGCCTGTTCGAGTTCCGTATTGAGGTGCTGCAATTCCTGCGTCCGCTCTTCCACGCGCCGCTCGAGCGCTTCTTCGGCACGAACACTGGCTGTGATGTCGGTATAGGTCGTGACAATGCCGCCATCCGGAAGATCCGCCGAGCGAAGCTCGATTACCGCTCCGGTCTTTTCCATCGGCATCCGGACGGGCGCATCGTGACGCACAAAGGCATCGAGACGCACAGCCGCAATCCGCTCCGGTTGCCCCGGTCCGAAGAGACCGCTGCGGGCGGCATGGCCGACAATCTCGTCAAGCCCGACACCGGTTCGTGCCAAAGCATCCGGAAGGTCGAACAAGGTCTGGAATTCATGGTTCCAGAACATCAGTCGCATATCCTTGTCAAAAACGGTGATCCCCTGCCTGACATGGTCGAACGCATGCTGGATCAGATCTCGATTATACTGGATTGCGGTTGATGCATCATCCAGTAGCCTGAGTGCGTCGGCCTTGGTCACGTCCCGGCGTCTGAGAAGCAGCGACAAAACCAGCCGCGAGGACGCCGCCCCAATCGCCGAGGCCAGCTGATGCTCGGCAAAGCGGAGCGCATGGATATCCGCCTCGCGCCCGTCATCACGATCATTCCCGGCAAAGCTCGCAAAAGCCTGCTCCGTGCGCTCGGCACCAAGATAGCGCGCGACTGCCGCTTTGAGCTCGCCAATTGTCAGCGAACTCCGCCAGAGTTTCAGACTTCTCGCAATCGGCGCACGCTCGGGAGCCGCGAACATCGTCGCTTGAAGCCGCTCGATTGGCGTCGCGCGACGGAGCAGCGAAAAGCCGATGTAGGCCAGCACATTAACGCCCAGACTCCAGAGTGCGCCATGGGTGATCAGCGAGAGCTCCGAGCCGAACAAGGCAGTCGGCGTCAAAAATTCCAGACCGAACGGCCCGTTACGCAGGAGCTGGTCGAGACCAACCGATGCAGGGTCGGCAAGGTTCGGCAGCGCCAGCGTGTAGGTCCACATGGTGATGCCCGCGATCAATCCTGCGGTTGCTCCCAGCGCATTGCCACGCCGCCAGAAAAGCCCGCCGAAAAACGCCGGCGCAATTTGCGCAATTGCAGCAAACGACATCAACCCTATGGAGGCCAGCGCTGCGGCGCTCGTCGCACGGAAATATGCATAGCCTGCGAGGATGATCAGGATGATCGCAATGCGCCGGATCGCAAGAACCAAACCACCCAAATCGCCCGATGCGCGGCCCGTGTTTTGAGCGGCAGCCGGTAAGGCCGCGCGCCGGCGCAGAATCACCGGCATAACGAGATCGTTCGAGACCATCGTGCCCAGCGCAACGCACTCAACACTCACCATCGCCGTTGCCGCTGACAAGCCGCCCAGCAAAACGATCAGCGTGATCAATCCGTCGCCTTCCGCGAGCGGAAGATGCAGAATGGCCATATCTCGGTCAATCGTCCCGGGCGCGAAAGTCAGATTGGCCGCGAGCGCAATCGGGATGACAAAAAGATTAATCAGGACGAGATAAAGCGGAAACATCCATGCAACACGTCTGATGTCTCCCTCCGTGTAATTCTCGACAATCGTCACGTGGAACTGACGGGGCAGAAGCAGAATGACCAGCATTGACAGCATCGCCATTGTCAGAAAATTGGCGAGCCCGCTGCTGCGATCGAGAAATGGTACAATGTCGGGCCGTGCCGCGACCCGTATAAAGACATCGCTTACCCCGTCGAACATCACATACGAGATAAAAAATCCGGCAATCAGAAAGGCCAGAAGTTTAATCGCCGACTCGACGCCGATGGCGAACATCAAACCATGGTGATGTTCTCGGGCATCGATATGGCGGGTACCAAAGGCCGTGGTGAATGCGGCGAGGATCAAGGCCACAAGCAAAGCGAGGTCACCGAATGCTGCACCCGCTGCGTCCGCCGTCTGAGGGTCATGCGCTTCAAGAATGGTCTCGATCGATGACGAAATTGCTTTGAGTTGCAGTGCGATATAGGGAATGGTTCCAATCACTGCGATGATTGCAACAATCGCTGCAACCCGCTGGCTCTTGCCGTAGCGCGCGCCGACAAAATCAGCGACAGAGGTGATATTCTGGGATTTGGCAAGCCGCACAATCCGGCGTATCAGGGGTGAGCCAAGCCCGATCAGCAGGGCGGGTCCGATATAGATTGCAAGAAAGTCATATCCCGCGACAGAGGCAAGACCAACAGACCCGAAAAACGTCCATGATGTGCAGTAAACTGCCAGCGTGAGCGCATAGAGAGTCGAGCGGAAGCGGCCCTTAACCCACGTGCCACCCCGCGTATCGCCGAAATGGGCAACCGCGAACAGAACGCACAGATAGACGAGCGCCGCCAAAACGACGATCCAACCGTCGAGCATGGGTTCCCCCTTCTCATCCAATCCGGACTGTCACGCCGAAAAAGTCAACTGGCCCTTTGTTCCTCTGGCCAGATGGTGAAGAGTATGGGACAAGCTGGGTAATTTGTGTTTCCGGATCATGATCATGTCAAAAATATCCTCGCCTTCCAAAGAATTTTTGGACGCTCTCTCGCCCGAAGCATGCGCAGCGCCCGTGAGCGGAATCATCGAAGTGTTCAAATATGGCTGGGGCCGTCCGGGACTCATTCCGCTCTGGGCGGGTGAGGGCGATATGCCGACACCTTCCTTCATCAGCGATGCGACGACACGGTCGCTTGCGGCAGGGGAAACCTTCTACACGCCGAATCTCGGCATTCCGGATTTTCGTGCATCCGTGGCACTCTATATGAGCAGGCTGTACGAACGGGAACTGGCAGCCGATCGTTTCATCTGTACGATCGGGGGGATGCACGCTTTGCAGGTTGCCATGCGGATGGCGCTGACGCTCGGGGACGAAATACTGGTGCCAAGCCCGGCATGGCCGAATTTTGTAGGTTGTGCGAAAGTTATCGGTGCCGTGCCCGTCATGGTTCCGATGGTGCTCACGGACGGCCCGAATGGCCGCTGGATGCTGGATGCGGACCGCTTGGCTAGCGCGATCACCCCGAAAACCAGAGCCATCATCATCAATTCACCCTCGAATCCTACGGGCTGGACGGCGACGGAGGCCGAATTGTCGGCAACTCTGGCTTTGGCCCGCAAGCACGGGCTCTGGATTATTGCCGATGAAATCTACGGCAAATTCGTGTTCGACGGTTCAAAGCGGGCGCCCTCGTTCCATGACATGATGGACGAGAATGACCGCGTTATGTTCGTGCAGACCTTCTCGAAAAACTGGGCCATGACGGGCTGGCGCATTGGCTGGCTCGAATGCCCGCCGGCGCTTGCGCAAACCGCCGAAAATCTGGTGCAATATTCCAGTTCCGGTGTTGCAACCTTTCTGCAACG
Source organism: Hyphomicrobiales bacterium (assembly GCA_046092445.1). Lineage (GTDB taxonomy): Bacteria > Pseudomonadota > Alphaproteobacteria > Rhizobiales > Beijerinckiaceae > CAIUPE01. Next base: position 15,819 of record JBJTDR010000018.1, read on the forward strand.
CGGGGCCATTGCCGCGCTCGAGCACGGCGACGGTTTTGTCGCCCATCAGATCGCCCGGGCGAAGCAAGGCCGCGAGATCATCTGTGACGGGCTTGCGCAACTCGACAATATCCGTTTCGCAAAACCGGAAGGCGCGTTTTATCTCTATTTCAGCGTTGCAGGCGAAAATGACTCGCTGGCGCTTGCCAAACGCATGATTGATGAAGCCAATGTCGGCCTTGCTCCCGGCTTTGCGTTCGATACGGATGGGGGAAGCTATTTGCGGCTCTGCTTTGCCCGCAAGGCGGACGATCTTGCTGAAGCCACCGGCCGACTGGCGAGAGCGCTTATCCGGTAGATGCCGGATCATTGACCTCCGCTTTTCACGTATTACGCGATATTGAGCCGCTTTTGGTTGCAAGCTTGTCAATTTAGCAAAAAAATTAATGAATTCGGAAATTTTCGGAAGCGGAACTACGCAACCTTTCCGTGCATCGTTCGTTTTATACACGAGCAGGTTCTCCGGTCTGAACGGATCCGAGTGCTACCATGTTCGGGTGATGCTGGTCGTAGGGGGCGGGCGCGCTGTCACTCCGCAAGTCGCGATGAACGAGTCGTACTGAGGAGAGTATAATGAGTATGAATTCCGCTGTGGATCGAAATATTTTTATTGCCGACAAGGATCTGGCGTTTCGGAATGCCTTGGCGCACGGTTTTGAAAGCGAGGGGTATCGTGTGACGTCATTTTCTGACGGTAATGCGCTTCTCGCAGCGGCTCGCCAGAAATCACCGAGTTGCATCGTGCTTGATGCGGATATTTCCAATCCCCCCGGTCTCGATGTACTGGGCGAACTCGGCCATCGCGTTGTCGCTCCGATCATCGTCACTGCCGGTCGGGCAGATGTCGAAACGGCTGTCAGCGCCATGAAAAAGGGTGCACGTGATTTCATGATGAAGCCGTGCGAAGCTGACAGCGTCGTCAGTCGTGCCCGCGCTGCTCTCTCGGCCAAGCGCAGTGAAAACGGAGATGGGACAACGAGTTTCGCGGTTCCGGGTGGAGACCGTCTGACCCCGCGGGAACGCGAAGTGCTTGAGCGGATCGCTCTAGGGGCATCAAATAAAGAGGCTGGACGCCAGCTTGGGATCAGCCCGCGCACGGTGGAAGTGCATCGTGCCCGCATCATGGAAAAACTCGGCGCACGCAACACCGCTGATCTTGTCCGGATTGTCTATTCTCCGGCTTGAGCGTGTTATCGGATGAATTCGCGGACAAGTTCCATTCCGGCCTCGCCGTAACACCGAGTAGGGAAAGCGCCTGATTTAATCGGCGTGCTCCGCAACTAGCATACCAAAATCGGGAAGGAGAACTGCATCCGCTTTGATGTGCGGACTTGCTCGTCCTTCTTCCCCGAACCGGGGTCTTGTTATGTCGCAGCTTTCTCAGCATCCGCAGCATCGGCTCGATCGTCCTCCTCCGCCAGAGCGCAGCAAGGGTGTGCCCACGGGCGTATTGCCGGACGGCAGCGATGAGTCTGTGACTGCCGATTTACGGGGTCTTGGCCGTCTCGCGGAATTTCCCGCCCGCGCGACAGTGTTGAGCGAAGGCGACACGGCGCGGGGATTGTATCTGATCATTGCCGGCAGGATCATGTTGTCGAAACTCCTGCCAGATGGACGTCGCCAGATCTGCGAAATTCTTAGCCCGAATAAGGTCTTTGGCATCACACCGACCAATCGGTATCATAGCTCTGCCGAAGCCCTCACTCCGGTTCATGTGATGGTATACGACCGAAGCATCGTCGACCGCTCCCTTCCATTGAAACTGTTCCTCGTCGAACAGCTCAAGGCGCAGGTCTGCGGGTCGCATGATCACGCTTTGCTCCTTGGTCGCAAATCCGCTGTCGAGCGGGTTGCAAGTTTCATTCTCGATCTGCTTCCAGCGTTCACCGAGCGACTGGATGGTCATGAGCCTTCATTGCAAGGCAACGGGCTTGTCCGCGTGCCGATGACGCGACTCGAGATAGCTGATTATCTTGGCCTGACACTCGAAACCGTTAGCCGTGCCTTCTCCCGTCTCAAACGCGACGGCGTTCTCGCATATGATCGGGCCGACTCCCTGATGCAGGTGAATCTCCGCCGCTTGAAGCCCCTCACCGGAACCTACTGATTAACAGACGCTTCAGGAAAATGACGCCCGATACCGCTCCCCCGAGACAGTACCGGGCGCCGTCCCCAAGGCTTGATATCCGGAGGGGTGGGAATGGACGCTGTCTGAGACAGCCTCCGGTAGGAAATAGTTTGGCTGTTAAGGATCAGAAAGTCATTGACCAACGTCAAACAACTCAAATTTTCCGGCTATGTAACTTCATTCTCACGGGTTCAAGATCGACGAGTGACGGGTCGTCACTGCGCGGGGACCAATTGATAGCCCCGGCTGAACAGGCACGACTCGACCGCACTTGCCCGCTCGTTTTCATTCAGGTCCCGCGTTGTGTATGTCGGCGGAATGTATTCCATCGGTGTCGCATAGCAGAATTGTGAGTGGCCGTTCGAGCGACGGCAGCGTGAATATCCGCCTGTGAAATAGCCGCCACTCTTCTGAACGACTGCTGGCGCAACGGGATAAAGCCGGGAGGCGCGTTCCTGACACGTATATTTGTCGCGTCCGAACTGTTCGAGCGATTTCGTCGGATGCGTCCACTCATAACGCTGGCACCCCGCCAGAAGTGTCATCAGTGCCAATGCAGCGAGAACGCACGCGCTGGTACTGGTAGGTGCAGGGATTAAAATCGGGCTCTGGATCATCTGTTTAACCTGCTCAAGATCACGGAAAGGGTTGTTTATCTCTTGGTAACGATGAGAGAACCCTATAGATCCATGAATCGGATGAACTGCTCATGAATTATCATGAGGCAGAAAAATGACGACAAATGGACGAACGCGGCATCGGGATGGCTACAGAACCGAAATGGTCGGTCGGGGTTATCAGCGGCACATCGATGGATGGCATCGACGTCGCCCTGCTGCGCACTGATGGTCGCGAACTCATCAAGCATGGTCACGGCGCAACCCTTCCCTATCCGGCCTGGCTGCGCGAGGCTCTCATCTCGGTCATCAACACCCCCGCTCAGGCTGAAAGCGGCGATCTTTCTGCCCTTGAGGATGCCGTCACCGATGCCCATTGCGATGCCGTGTCATATGTTCTCGACGCACACAACATTTCGTCCCGATCGATCACCTGCGTCGGCCTTCACGGCCAGACTGTCTTTCACCGCCCGGAACATCGCTTCACCCGCCAATTGATGAATGGCCGGCGCGCGGCTGATCGGCTTCGACTCACATGCGTCAACCGCTTCCGGCACGCGGATCTCGCTGCAGGCGGACAGGGCGCGCCGCTTGTCCCGCTCTATCATCAGGCCTTGGCACGCCATCTCGAACAGCCCGTCATGGTTCTGAATCTTGGCGGCGTCGCCAATGTCACCTCTCTCGATGACGACATCATTTCCGCGTTCGATACCGGCCCGGCCTCCGCCATGATCGATGATTTCGTCCGCCAGCGCACAGGTCAACCGTTCGATACGGGCGGCGCGCTTGCTGCACGCGGTCACGCCGACGAGGCCTTGGTCGCGGCTTTTCTGGCGCATCCCTATTTTTCGCGTCCTGCGCCAAAATCGCTGGATCGCAATGCGTTTCATGACTGGATGAAACTGGTCGCACCCCTTTCCGACGCCGATGGCGCCGCCACATTGACGCGGTTCACAGTCGAGTCTGTCGCGGCAGCGCTCAAGCACGTGCCACGCCCTCCGAAACGCTGGCTTGCCTGCGGCGGCGGGCGGTTGAACGGATTTTTGATGCACGCCCTGCGGGAGCGTCTCGGCGTGCCGGTTGATCCGGTCGAATCGGTCGGCTGGAATGGCGATTTTCTCGAGGCGGAATGCTTTGCATGGCTTGCTGTCAGATCGATCGCAGGGTTGCCGCTCAGCGTCCCCTCGACAACCGGCGTCCCTGAACCCATGCGCGGCGGAGAAATCTGGCGGCCAGAGGGACCATCGCGATGACGAGCCTCTCCGAACGTGTCGAGGTGATCTTTGGACCCGCGCGGATTGCGGTCGCCGAGAGGCGAATTCCCGGCGCAACCTTGGGTCTCGTCACTGCAAACGGTGAACGGTCAGTTCTTTCGGCGGGCCTTGCGCAACGCGAGCCCGAAAGCATCCCCTTGCAACGCGCGCACTGGTTCGATCTCGCATCCCTTACCAAAGTCATCTTCACAACCGACAATTTGATACGTCTTGTCGGACAGGGTCGCGTGGCGCTGGATGATCCTTTATCGCTCCATATCCCCGATCTCCGCCAATATGAGACGGGCGCAGCCGAGCGTCGCCTGACCATCCGGCAATGCCTAAGCCATCAGACCCATCTTCCTGCAGTCGAGCCGCTTTACACGCTGGGTCAGGATCCCGAAACGCTTCGGGCCTATATTCTGCAACGGAACTGGAAATCGGGGCCGCCCGTCTATTCCGATATCAATTTCATTCTGCTCGGCATTCTCATCGAGCGGGTTACCGGCACGCCGCTTTCTGCATTTGATCTTTCGCCCGGCCTGACTTTCCGGCCCGATCCCGCCTCATCGGTTGCCACCGAATTCTGTGCATGGCGCGGCCGGATGATCCGCGGCGAGGTCCACGATGAAAACGCCTTTGCCCTTGGCGGCGCGGCAGGTCACGCCGGCCTTTTCGGTACGGTTGATGGCGTTCTCGATTATGCCGCGAGCCTGATGGGCAGGCAGCGGTTCTCAGCCCCGAGCATGGCCGATTTGATGACATTATCAGCCGGAACGCGCACGCTGGGCTGGGAAATCGCGCATCCGGGCTGGCATGGCGGCGAGGGTAGCTCCGCTCGCACCATCGGACATCTCGGCTTCACCGGAACCGGCCTCTGGATCGATATGGACCGCGGCGTCGCATGGACGCTTCTGACAAACCGCGTGCACCCGTCGCGCCATTCCGAGAGCGGGATCATGGCACTCAGACGCGAAACCGGCGCCCGCCTTGCAGCCGCCTTCAAACAAGATTAAGCGAAGCCTCACCCGCGTGTAACTTTTCGACAAACGGGGTGAAACGTCCGTCCGGCCCGTGCAGGACCAGCCCCGGCAAGATCGACAGTGGCGCCTTGCTCCCTTTCGTGCCGCGAATCAGGAGCCGGATTGCCGGATCACTCTCGTGCGGGTGGATGGGCAACAACGTCAGAAAACCAAACCTGCCTTCGCAGGCGACGATGGTTTCCTGCAATCGCTCGGGTCGCGTGATCATGACGAAATTTCCGCGCGGGGCGAGTAGGGCGTGGATTGCTTTCATCCAGCGTTCAAGTCCCCCCGTCGGCATCAGATGCGCCCGTCGGCGATTTTCATCGGATGAGGGCCGCACTTCACCCTCCGACAAAAACGGCGGATTGGTGATCACGCAAGTGGCATCTTCTCGTGTGAGCCCGTTCAGACTGCGTTTGGCATGGTCGGACAGCAGATCGGCTTCAATCACGGAAAGGCGGGTGTCCAGTCCGTTTTGCGAGATGTTCGCGCGGGCGAATTCTACGGTGGCCGGTTCAATCTCGACAAGGGTGACGCGTGCGTCCGGCACCCGGGCCGCAACGGCCAGCCCCGCACCACCAATGCCCGCACCGGCATCGACAACCAGGCCCGAATATCCGTCGGAGACCGCCGCCGCAAGCAAAATGGCGTCCGTGCCCGCGCGATGACCCGTTTCAGGTTGCGCGATTGAAATCCGCCCGCGCAGAAAGGGTTCAAATTTCATAACGTTCCCAATTCCTTGCCCAATCCTGCTTCGATGAGGAGAATACGTGCGTCTTCTAGCTCATTCGCCAGCACCATGACCCGTCTCGGGAAAGCCCCGATAGACCCTTCCATCGCGCTGACGTAGGAATCCAGAACAAAAACATCGATCTCCGCTGCCTCGAGAAGCGTCTCGACGGTCATCAAGAGAACCGGATCAGTGCTGCGGAAAAGTTCAACCATCATGCGTCCTCGCTCGGTCAATCAGGAGTAGCGGTCCCTGCGCCCGTTTGGCAAGTTGCGGATGAGCGCCGATCATGGCATTGAGCACCTTGAAAATACGATCAAGTAGGGTTTGGAGCCATTGGTCGGCATCAGTAAATTGAGTGGCAAATGGGTGGATTGTGGGCGTTGTAGTCTCTCTCGAAGGAAAACCGGTACCAAGCCTTGAGCCGCTTCTCGCTCTCAGCAAATCCGGTATGGAACGCGTCAACCAGCTGATTCTGTCGCGTGTCGGCTCGGATGTCGAGATGATCCCCGAGGTTGCCAATCACCTGATCAATTCCGGTGGCAAGCGTCTGCGCCCCATGCTCACGCTCGCGACATCCACGCTCTGTAACTACTCCGGCGAAGGCCATATCAAGCTCGCCGCCGCCGTCGAATTCATGCATACGGCAACGCTCCTGCATGACGATGTCGTCGATGATAGCGAAATGCGCCGTGGCAAACTCGCCGCGCGGATGCTGTGGGGCAATGAAGCCAGCGTGCTCGTTGGCGATTTTTTGCTCGGCCAGGCGTTCAAGATGATGGTTGAAGTCGGCTCGCTTCACGCGCTCGATGTTTTATCCACCGCAGCAACCGTGATCGCAGAGGGCGAGGTGATGCAGCTTACCGTCGCAAAAAACACGGCGACGACGGAGGATGAGTACCTGGCCGTGATCCGCGGCAAGACGGCGGCGCTCTTTGCGGCTGCGTGCGAGGTCGGGCCGATCATTGCCGGAAAAGGTAAAGACGAGCAGGCGGCCTGCCGAAGCTATGGTGCCAATCTTGGCATCGCCTTCCAGCTCGTCGATGACGCACTCGATTATGGCGGCACGTCGTCGAAACTGGGTAAAAATCTGGGCGATGATTTCCGCGAAGGCAAGATCACTCTCCCCGTTGTGCTGTCATTTCGTCGCGGTTCGGATACCGAGCGGGCTTTCTGGAGACGGGCACTCGAGACCGGCGAGACCGGCGAGGCGGAACTCGATCAGGCGATCGGTATCATGCGCAAACACAGGGCTGTCGAGGACACGCTGGAGCGAGCCCGCCATTATGGCTCGATTGCCCGCGATGCGCTGGCTCTCTTTCCGGAGAGCGTGATGAAAAGAGCGCTTCTCGAAGCGGTTGATTTTTGTATCGCCCGTGCGCATTGAGAATGCGCCGCTTCTTTTGTCGGCAAAAATCAATTCGGAGCGAAGTCATGACAGACACTGGCAGAAAACACTTCACGGGCGGCTGTCTCTGCGAAGCTGTTATCTTTGAAGTCAACGGCACGATGCGCGATATCATTGCCTGCCATTGCGGGCAATGCCGCAAGACCACCGGCAATTTTCTGGCCGCTACAAATTGCGCCATCGACGAGTTGACGCTTTTGAACGAGCGCGGCCTCGCCTGGTTCAAATCTTCCGGGAAAGCGGAGCGTGGCTTTTGCAAGGAATGCGGCAGCGTCTTGTTCTGGCGCGCATTCGGAGGCGACGAGATCAGCATTTCTGCTGGTGCGCTAAATGGCGAGACAGGCCTGTCGATCCGCGAGCATATCTACGTCGCCGACAAGCCGGACTGGTACGACATCACCGACGGCAAACCGCAAAAACCTGTCTGGGATTGAAATTTGCTCCTTTTCCCCGATTCCTGCACCCTCTTTCGAGCGCAGGCGTGTTTGGTCAGACAACCGAGACATTTCTGAATGGCACTTCTCCTTGGTATTGATACAGGCGGCACGTATACTGACGCGGTTCTGTTCGACGACTCCGTCGGCATCGTCGCCAAGGCGAAAGCCCTGACCACGCGCCATGATCTCGCCATCGGCATCTCCAGCGCTGTTGATCGTGTTCTGACACAGTCGGGCAAAGCCCCTGCTCTCATCGAACTCGTCTCGATTTCCACCACGCTCGCCACCAATGCGCTCGTAGAAGGGCAGCATAGGCGGGTCGGTCTTGTGATGATCGGCTTTTCCGAGGCGGATGTCGGCCGTGCCGGGCTTACCACTGCGCTCGGCAATGATCCGATGGTGCGCGTTGCGGGTGGCCATACCGTCACCGGTGATGCGGCCATGCCGCTTGACGAGACCGCGTTGACCACATGGCTCGATGGCGTAGGCGGCACGGTCAATGGCTATGCCGTCGCCGGCTATTTCTCCACCCGCAATCCCGCGCACGAAATCACCGCCCGCGATCTGATCCGCGCCAAAACGGGCCTACCCGTTACCTGCAGCCACGAATTGACCAACCAGCTTGACGGTCCCCGCCGCGCGCTGACCTGCCTGTTGAATGCGCGACTAATTCCGCTGATCGATGGTCTGATCGCCGCAACCATCCGGTTCCTCATTGAGCGTGGAATCAAGGCTCCCGTTATGGTCGTGCGCGGCGATGGCGCATTGATCGCCTCCGATATCGCCCGCGAGCGCCCGATTGAGACGATCCTCTCAGGCCCTGCCGCAACGCTTGTCGGCGCAGGTTACATGACCGGCTCGAAGGATGCGATTGTCTCCGATATTGGCGGCACCACCACCGATATTGCTGTCATGCGGAATGGTTCGCCTCGGCTCGACCCCCTCGGTGCCCGCGTCGGTGGCTTTCAAACCATGGTGCAAGCGGTTGCCATGCGCACCATCGGCCTCGGCGGCGACAGCGAAGTCCGCCTCGTTGAAGCAGGTCTCCAACTCAAGGTGGAACTCGGGCCCCGCCGCGCCATGCCCGTAAGCCTGCTCGCGCTCGAGTATGGCAAACTTGTCCATGACACGCTCGACCGGCAGATGCGCGCCGAAATCCCGCGTCCGACCGATGGACGTTTCATCATCCCCATGCCCGTCTCCGACGCCGCGCGTGCAGGATTGACCCCGGCCGAGGCAACGCTGCTCACCAAGATCGGAACAACGCCCCACGCCGTCGACAGCATCGCTGAAACGCGGGCCGAATTGGGCGCGCTCAACCGTCTTGTCACTCATGGTCTGGTTCTGATCGCGTCATTCACGCCGTCTGATGCCGCCCATGTTCTCGCCCTCCATGACGCATGGGATAAAAAGGCCGCCAGCCTTGCTGCCGAACTCATGACCCGCCGTCGCAGCCCGCGAGGCGATCTCGTATTTCCGGCTCGCGAAGATGTTGCCGGCGCGGTGATTGCGCGGTTGGTCCGGCTGTCTGCCGAGGCACTGATCGATGTCGCACTCGATGAAGACGGCTTCCGGCTCGAAAGCCCGAGTACCCATCTGCTGATCGCCGCCGCGCTTGATCGCAAACCCGGCATTTCAAAACTCAATTTCGGCTTCAACCTACCGATCATCGGCGTCGGAGCTTCAGCCTCGACCTATTATCCGATGGTCGGTGCCGTCATTGAGGCGCAGGTTGAAGTCCCCGGGCATGCCGATGTTGCAAATGCGCTTGGTGCCGTCGTCGGTCATGTCAAAATCACCACCGAGAGCCTCATTCTGTCACCTGACTCGGGCCGTTTCCGGATACACGGCCCTGCTACCGAGCATGATTTCACCGACCTGGCGCGCGCCGCTGCCGCTGCAATCGAAGGCTTGCAAAACGACGCTGCCGAAAAGGCCCGCGCCGCCGGCGCTGATGATATCGATCTCGTGATCGACCGCAAGGATAGCATCGCCCACATTGACGGACAGGATATCTTTGTCGAGTGCCGAATCACCGTGACGGCAATTGGTCGTCCGAGATTGGTCAGGACCGCCTGATTGCAGCATGCTCTGATGGAGCAGAGGGCTAGTGGCAATGTCGCGGCTTTTCGTGCGAAGATCAGTCTTGAAATGCCGACGGAGGTGTGTGTCCATGGCTCATTTGCCATTCGATGACGAAGTGCCCGTGACCGACGAGCGGATATGGCGGGATCGTGTCAACGCCGTGCTCAAAGGCGCGGACTTCGACGAAAAGCTTGTCTCCCGCACCGTGGACGGCATCCGGATTGAACCTCTCTATCAATTGGCCGGTTCCAGAGTGTCCCTTTTCACCCGTCCCGACACATCGCCTTGGATGATCCTGCAGCGCGTCGATGATCCCGATCCCGTGCGCGCAAACGAGCAGGCGCTGAACGATCTTGAGAATGGCGCGTCCGGTCTGACACTGGTTTTCGAGCAGTCCATCGGTGCCTACGGCTTTGGCCTGTCCGCCACTTCCCAAGCCCTCGCCAAAGTCTTGAGGGGTGTCTATCTCGATGCCGGAATCGACATCGCGCTCGATTGCGGTCCGCGCGGGCGTGACGCAGCGTACGCTTTTTCTGGTGCCGTCCGAATGCTGGGTGTCCCCCCGAATTTCGTTCGGGCGCGGTTCGGATTGAACCCCGTCGGCACCGGCGCGCGCCTTGGTGCCTTGCCCGGCGAAGTACCCGCCATCGGCAAGAACGTCGCAGCAGCGGTCAATGATCTCGTCGCTCAGGGCTTCGCCGGGCCGTTCATCGCCGCCGATGGCCGTGTGGTGCATGCCGCCGGCGGCTCGGAAGCGCAGGAACTGGCCTTCGTACTGGCAAGCGCGCTCTTCTATCTGCGGGCGCTCGAGACCTCGGGCATTGCACTTGAAGAAGCCCGCGCGATGATTGAATTTCGACTCGCATCTGACGCCGACCAGTTTCTCTCAATTGCCAAGCACCGCGCCCTGCGTCGCCTCTGGGCCGGCATCGAAGCGGAATGCGGCCTCGCGCCTGCACCCATTCTCCTCACGTCCGAAACCGCCTTCCGCATGATGACGCGGCGGGACGCCTATCTGAACCTGATCCGCGCCGGCATGGGTACCTTTGCCGCCGCCATTGGCGGTGCGGATGCGATCACCGTTCTCCCCTTCACCACCGCACTCGGCCTGCCCGATGCCTTCGCGCGCCGCCTCGCCCGCAACACGCAGACACTGCTCGCGGAGGAAGCCCATCTCGGTGCTGTCGCCGACCCTGCTGCCGGCGCGGGCAGCTATGAAGCACTCACCGACGCGCTCGTCGACGAGGCATGGCAGGCATTCCGCATCATCGAGACCGAAGGCGGCATCGTCGCCGCCTTGCGCCACGGCGCGCTCCAAACCCGCATCGCCACAGTCAAGGCAACCCGCCATGACGCGCTGATGCGGAAAGACGCGCTGATCATCGGCGTCACAGCCTTTCCCGACCCTCATGAGAAGCCTGTCGCGGTGCTCGAACCCGCGCCGCGACTCTCCGCGCCCGCCGCCCCCGCTTTTGCGCCGCTAACCTCCACCCGCCTCTCCGAGCCTTTTGAATCACAGGAAGGGACACCATCGTGACCCGTATCCCCGATTTCGCGTCCGCCAACTTCAAATCCGCGACCGTACCCCTCCGCCCCGCCAGCCCTGATCCATGGCTGACACCCGAAGGCATTCCGGTCAAACCGCGCTACGAGGCGTCCGATCGCGCGGGCCTGGCCTTCGCCACCTCGCTTCCCGGTCTTGCGCCCTATGTGCGCGGCCCCTATCCCACCATGTATGTGAACCAGCCCTGGACGATCCGCCAATATGCCGGCTTTTCCACCGCCGAGGATTCGAATGCGTTTTATCGCCGCAATCTCGCCGCCGGACAGATGGGCCTCTCCGTTGCCTTCGATCTCGCGACCCATCGCGGCTATGATTCCGATCATCCGCGCGTCTCCGGCGATGTCGGCATGGCGGGCGTGGCAATCGATTCGATCTACGATATGCGAACGCTCTTCTCCGGCATTCCGCTCGACCAGATCAGCGTTTCCATGACCATGAACGGCGCCGTTCTCCCCATCCTCGCTCTGTACATTGTCGCGGGCGAGGAGCAGGGCGTCCCGTCCGAAAAGCTCTCTGGCACGATCCAGAACGACATTCTGAAGGAGTTCATGGTCCGGAACACCTATATCTATCCGCCCGAAACCTCCATGCGCATCGTGTCGGACATTTTCGCCTACACCGCCAAACGCATGCCCAAATTCAATTCGATCTCGATCTCCGGCTATCACATGCAGGAAGCGGGGGCGACGCAGGATCTCGAACTGGCCTACACGCTGGCCGACGGCGTCGATTATCTCCGCGCCGGAATCGCCGCTGGGCTCGATATCGACGTCTTCGCCCCCCGCCTCAGCTTTTTCTGGGCAATCGGCATGAATTTCTTCATGGAAATCGCCAAGCTCCGCGCCGCGCGCCTGCTCTGGACGCGACTTGTCCGGCAATTCGGTGCCAAATCCGAGAAATCGCTGCAATTGCGCGCCCATTGCCAGACATCCGGCTGGTCGCTCGCCGCGCAGGACGTCTTCAACAATGTCATACGCACCGAGATCGAGGCGATGGCGGCAACGCAGGGCCACACGCAATCCCTGCACACCAATTCGCTCGACGAGGCGCTGGCGCTCCCAACCGATTTTTCCGCCCGGATCGCCCGCAACACGCAATTGTTCCTGCAGCAGGAAAGCGGCACCACCCGCATCATCGACCCGTGGGGCGGCTCCTTCTATGTCGAGCGTCTAACGGCGGATCTCGCCGCCCGGGCCTGGGCGCATCTCGAAGAAGTCGAAGCCCTTGGCGGCATGACAAGAGCCATCGAAGCCGGTATCCCGAAGGCTCGCATCGAGGAGGCCGCCGCCCGCACGCAGGCGCGCATCGATTCCGGCATCCAGAAGGTCGTCGGCGTCAATGTCTTCCGCCCGCAAGGCGACGCGCCGCTCGACGTGTTGAAAGTCGATAATGCCGCCGTCCGCAGCCAGCAGATCGAAAAACTGGCGCGCCTGAAAGCCGAGCGCGATCCCGCCGCGGTAAAATCCGCGCTGGCCGCCCTTGCTGAAGGCGCCCGCACCAATGGCAATCTGCTGGCGCTCTCGGTGGAGGCCGCCCGCGCCAAGGCAACGGTCGGAGAAATATCGCTCGCGCTTGAAAACGTCTTCGGTCGCCACAAAGCCGCAGCCACAGTCACCGTCGGCACCTATCACCGCGAAATCGGCAGCAGGGATGAAAACTTCAACCGCACCCGCGATATGGTTGAAGCCTTCCGCGAGAATGAAGGCACAGCACCGCGCATTCTGGTCGCAAAAATGGGTCAGGACGGGCATGATCGCGGCCAGAAAGTCGTGGCCACCGCGCTGGCCGATCTCGGCTTCGCGGTCAGCATCGGCGATCTCTTCGCAACTCCCGAGGAGGCCGCCCGACAGGCCCGCGACGGCAATGTCCACCTGATCGGCGTGTCCTCCCTCGCAGCAGGCCACGGCGCCCTCGTGCCCGCCCTGAAAAACGCCCTTGCCGCGCTTGGCCGGCCTGATATCCGGATCGTCGTCGGCGGCGTGATCCCCGAACAGGACATCCCCGCCTTGAAAGGAGCCGGCGCCATCGCCGTCTTCACCCCCGGCACCAACATCTCCGACGCCGCCCGCACCATGCTGGACCACCTCAACGATTTGAAAGGGTTTACGCAGAAGAGGTAAAGCGGCGTCCTCCCCTCTGCTTCCGAGGCCGCTTGTGGGGTAACCTCGGGGAGGGCACTTTTTGTCGGTCAGCACGCGGGATACGCTGTATCTCACCTTACGCAATGCCGAGACCCTGCGCTTCGATCACGCACCCGACGCCGCCATAGCGATCAAGAAAGGCGCCAATCTGTTTGACGAGCTCGGACGCATCGTCATGATCGCAGATAATCATCACCGCCGCATCGCACAGCCCGGCCGTTGCCATCCCGCCTTGGCTCTTTCCCGAAAGGCCGGTGTTGACGGAGTAGGCTCGGAAGCGGTGCCTCTCGATCAAATCGGTAAATGGCTGCACGATGGCTTCCGGTAGAACAATATCGATACGTTTGACTGGTTTCATGGAGCGCCCCAAATGTGTTGGATGACGAAGAAGTAGAGCGGAATGCCGAAAATAATGTTGAACGGAAACGTGACTGCCAGCGACATTCCGAAATAGAGACTGGCATTCGCTTCCGGGATCGCATAGCGCACGACCGCGGGCACCACGATATAGGACGCACTCGCCGCCAGTACCGTCAGCAGGAACGCGTCCCCGAGTGACAGACCGAATACATGCGCGATCGTCGTGGCAAAGACCGCATTCACCAGCGGGATGGCAATCGCAAAGAGCGCAAGAAACGGCCCGTTCAATTGCATGCCGCGCGCCCGCCGCGCCACAAGCAGCCCCATTTCGAGCAGGAAGAACAGCAGCATGCCCTTCTGGATCGAGGTGAGGAAGGGATCGAGCGCCGTCTTTCCTGAAGGCCCGGTGATGTAGCCGATCAGGAGCGCGCCGAGCAGCAGCAGATGCGCCCCGTCGGTGAAGGCTTCATGCAGCACTTTCTTGATCGACACATTGCCACCGGTGCCCGGTCCGGCTCCGGCCATACTCGATTTTGCCCGCACGAAATTGGCCAGAAGCACGGCCATGATAATTGCCGGGCTCTCCATCAGCACCAGCGCCACAGTCATATAACCGCCATAGGGCACAGCCTGCTTTTCCACGAAGGCGATCGCCGTGATGAAGGTCACGGCACTCACGGAACCATAGGTTGCCGAAATCGCCGCCGCATCGAACGGATTGAGACGCTTGCGCAGAACGGCGAACGAATACACCGGGATGATGAACGCAAGGATCATCGCCGCGGTAAGTGCCAGCGCCATGGATGTCGAGAAGCCGGAAGTCGCCATGCCGACGCCCCCTTTGTAACCGACAGCAACAAGCAGATAGAGCGACAGGAATTTCGCAATTTGTTCGGGGAAGGCAAGATTCGAGCGAATAATGCCGGCAAAGAGCCCGAAAAAGAAAAACAGGATCGCAGGATCGATCAAGGCCCTGAAAAGAGAGGTGTCCATCGGTATCTCCGGTTTGTGCCGAACACGTGCCGCTCCTCGAAATCGGAAAGAGCGGTGAATGCCGGCCAGCACAGTTAGCCACGGTCTGATACGCTCCGCCAGAATATAATTGAAATTGATAATAAAAAGCTTTACTATTGTAATTATTGATAGTTAAGCAGCGAGCCTTCCGCCATGGCCGTCCCCCGCAATCTCGATATTGATTTGCTGCGGACCTTTGCAACCATTGCGTCAGAGCGGAATATTTCGCGTGCCGCCGAGCGGCTTCTGCGCAACCAGTCGACGGTTTCACTGCAATTGAAACGCCTCGAGGAGGTCATCGGCTGCCGCCTCTGCGAGCGCACGCCGCGCAAAGTTCGCCTCACCCATGACGGCGCGATGCTGCTGGGTTATGCCAACCGGATGCTGGCGCTGAATGACGAAGTCCTCGCCCATATGATCGAGCCGCAATTGGTTGGCAAGGTCCGCCTCGGTGCCCCTGAAGATTTTGCGACGACCCATCTGCCCGTCATCCTCGGCGAATTTGCGCGGACGCATCCACTCGTGTCGCTGGAAGTCACCTGCGACTTGACCCTCAACCTGATGGAACAATTCCGTCAGGAACAACTGGATATTGCCTTGCTCAAACGCGAGCCGACCATCCGCCTGAATGGGATCCGCGTTTGGCGCGAACCCCTGGTATGGGTCGCTTCGGACGGCTTCACCATTGATGAGAGCGAGACAATCCCGCTCGTCGTGTCACCCGAGCCCTGCGTCTACCGCAAACGCGCGACGGAAGCGCTCACACGTGTCAAACGCAGCTTCCGGATTGCCTATACCTGCGGCTCGCTCGCGGGAAATCTTGCAGCCGTCAAATCCGGTCTCGGTGTCAGCGTCCTGCCGAAGGAGATGGTCCCCCCCGATCTGCATGTCATGACCTCGCGCCACTTGCCGGATTTGCGCGACACGGAAATCGCCTTGATCACGTCTCGCACCCTCACCAAACCCGCCGACCGCCTCTGCGACCACATCATCGCCTCGCTCGAGCGAGGGCTATGAGAGGGCGGGGATGATGTGGTGGCACCTTAACGACCTGAGCGGGCTATTTGCAAGGGGTGGAGTAGGCCCCCCTTACTGCATCTTAAGCGCGGGGGATGAGCCGATATTCTGGTCGATATAGGCTTGCGGCTGTTGTTCCGCGAGCGGGGAGTCGGCGAGTTGCATCCCGATGGAGCGGACGACGGAGGGAGCTTCCGCGAAAGTGCCGTGTTTGAAGAAGTCCGGCACATCGCTGCCTGTCAGATCATACACCCGCACGCCCAGGCTCGTAATCTCCTCGCGGTGCTTCGGATTGGTCAGGTCAAGCGCCCCCAGCCGCTGCCGGTCACCCGCCAGAACGCTCGAGAGCGACAAGGCTCTGTCATCCGTCGAGGCG
>JBJTDR010000019.1:0-15935 GCA_046092445.1 Hyphomicrobiales bacterium
CCGCGTGTTCATGCTCCCGTTTCCGAACTCGGCGACCATGTCCCGCGAAATGCCCAGTCTTTCAAGCATGCGGTACTTCACGACCATGCGATCAGGCGGCGCAAAGCCGATCTCGCGCATCAGAATTGTGACATCATCCTCTTGTGCCGGTTCACCGTTACTCAGCAAAACCTTGTCTGCAAGTCCGCGTTTCACCAGATCAGCCGCAAGCAGAACCCGGCTGTTGTCGCCATCGAGCGCAACGGCATAGGTAGCCGTCTCGACAGTTTCATTGACCATGATCAGGCGTTCGAGATTTAGGATCACGCCGACACAAACCGCGAGCACCAGCGTCGCAACCACGCCGATCACCCGCGCGATCATGGACAAAACAGTATTCATCCCGTCACACCCTCAAGCGCCATCACGTCGAGGAAAGCCTCGACAATGTGATCCTGCGTTTCGATATCGAGATAGGGATGCATCGGCAAACTCAGGACTTCGCAAGCAAGGCGCTCACTCACGGGCAACCCGTTCCTCGCAACCGGAAACCGCCGATACGCCGTCTGCTGATGCAGCGGCTTCGGATAATACACCATTGTCGGAATACCGCGTTCCTTCAACGCCGCGATAATCGCTGGCCGCTTTGCACCCGGCACGAGGATCGTATATTGCGCCCACGCGGAAACGACACCGGGGATCAGATGCGGCGTATTCACATGCCCTTTGAGCAATGCGGAATAGCGACCCGCCACTCGGTCGCGCGCTGCCATCTCGTCGGCGAAAATCTTCAGCTTCTCGATCAGCACCGCCGCCTGCACCGTATCAAGCCGTCCATTCAACCCGATCCGGACATTGTCATACTTGTCAATTCCCTGCCCGTGCACCCGGAGCGACCGTAACGCAGCTGCCATTTCCGCGTCATCGGTAAAGATCGCACCACCATCGCCATAGCATCCGAGCGGCTTTGACGGAAAAAAACTTGTCGCTGTCACGGCCCCGATCGTCCCGACCTTCCGCCCGCGAAACGTCGCCCCGAAACTCTGCGCCGCATCCGACATCAGCCAAAGGCCGTTCTCGGCGGCAATCGGCTCGATCAGATCATAATCAGCGGGTTGTCCGAACAGATCCACCGTAATGAGTGCCGCAGGCCGCAACCCCTGTTCCCGCGCCGTGATGATCGCCTGTTTCAGACTATCGGGATCAATATTGAAGGTGTCCGGATCAACATCGACGAAAACGGGAGTTGCGCCGAGCCAAGCCACAACTTCTGCCGTCGCCGCAAAGGTGAAGCTCGGGCAGAAAACGGCATCCCCCGGCCGGATCCCCTTCGCCATCAGCGGCATAGCGAGCGCAACCGTTCCGTTCGAGACGGAGATCACCTCGCGCGCGCCGCAAAATGCTGCAAGATCGGCTTCAAGGGTCTTCACTTCCGGCCCGAGAATGTATTGCCCATGCCGGCCGACGCGCAGCATTCCCTGATCAATCCGGTCCCCGATCCGCGCCCTTTGGGCCGCCAGATCAATAAAGGCAATCGCCATTTAAGCCCCCTTCATTGTCGCGGCACTTCGCGTCACGATCCGCCCGTCACGAACTTCGATCACCCGATCTGCCGCCCCGACCATCGCTTCACGATGCGTGATCGACACAATCGTCAACTGGCCCTTCAACTGCTCGATTGTCGCGACAACCGAGGCTTCCGTGCCTGAATCAAGCGCGCTTGTCGCCTCGTCCAGTACCAGCAATCGTGGCGATCCCAGAAGAGCACGCGCCAATGCGAGCCTCTGCCGCTCTCCGCCCGAAAGCCTGCCACCGGCATCGCCCACAATCGTCTTGAGCCCGTTGGGGAGCTTGTAGACAAATTCCCCCGACGCCCGACGCAACGCTTCGGCAATCTCGTCCAACGTCGATTCAGGACTGATCCACCTGAAATTATCCTCGATCGTCGCATGGAACATCATCGGATCCTGACCGAGATAGCCGATGCTCCGCCGCCATTGTTCCATCGACAGCTTTTCGAGCGGAGCCCCGTCGATCATCACCCGCCCCGATATGGTCGGTCGCAAGCCGAGCATGCAGTCGAGCAAAGTCGTCTTTCCCGCCCCCGTTGGTCCGACGATCGTCACGAAGCTCCCGGGCGCGATATCGAACGACACATCCGAGACAATCGCCCGCCCCTCGATTTCCACCGAAACTCTGTCAAAGGTGATCGCTGCGGGACCCACCGCGCACGGCAGAGCCACCGCACCCTCGGGCATCACTTCGCGAGCCGCCTCCGCCGAGGCCAGCATCTCGGATACCGCGTCAAAGGCGGGCAATACGAGACTGATCGACTGCTGGCACTGCCTCAGTCCGGTTACTTTCGGGAAAAGCCGGACGAACATCGCCACGACCACAAGCACGGCACCGATATCGACGGAGAGCAGCATCGGGCCTGCGACAAGCAACGCAATCACCATCAGCCCGCTCGAATATTCGAAAATCGCCCGCACAATCTGAACATCATACGCATTGGTAAAAGTCAGATGACGCAATCGTTCGATCGCACCCGTCAGACGGCGCAACGCCCGCGTCTCCGTTGCCGTCGCCTTCACGAACTTCGCCCCCGAAATCAACTCGCCCGTATCGGTATGGAAATCCGAATTGACCCGCGTAATCTCCCCGCCAACCGCAAGACCGCGGCGAACAAGACCGAAGGAAACGAGAAACAGCGTGGTTCCCACGCCGACAAGCAACATCACCACAACCGGCGCAATCACGAGAGCCACAAGAATCTGAACAGAGATGAAGAGGATCGACGAAAGAATCAGATTGGCCTGATAAAACGCGGCCCCAAGCCGGACCGGCTCGGTCAACCCCGCAGAAATCAGATCGCCGCCCCGACGCTCCCTGAAAAATCCGTAGCGCGCCGAAAAATACCCTTTGAACAGCGCTTTCTGCCAATGCGCAACATAGTCGGTCTGAAGCCGCGAAGCGTAATAGGCCTGTACGAGAAACACGCCCGCACCAAGCAGGATCAACCCGGTCGCCAGCCCGGCAACGCCAAACACTGTCGGCGGCAACCCCAGAAACGCCATGAATCCGTAGATCGCTCCTGTGACACGACCGGGGGGAGCTCCCCCGCCCGACAAGCCGGAGAGCAAAGGCAGCAATGATGCCAATGCCGCACCTTCCAGCAGAGCACTCGCCGTCGTGAGCATCACAAGACCAACAAGCTTGACGCCGGTAACGCGATAGACATCCTTGAACATCCGGAACAATGACGACAACATTACACCGACCCCTCGCAATCTTTACTCGCAGCCTCCGAGCGCGAGGATCTCAGCCGATGCTCACCCGCGTCCCAGAAACTGCCAAAAAAGCGCCCCTCCGCAATTGCCCCGATGATCGCTGCAAAATGTCGCGCACGCGCTTCAACCGAATGCTGCCCGACGATCAGCCGCTGCCCCGCTGCTGCAACCGAATCGAACGCGTGCTTCGCGGCTTCTACCTTCTCGTTCACAGCACCGAGCGCCTCCGGCTCGGAGACAACGCAATTAACGCCATCCTCAAATCCGGCGGCCGCAAATCCGTGAAACGGGCGGCAAACCAGAAGTGCCCCGTTTGCCGGTATCTCGAAAAACTTCCGGATCGGCATATCGAGCGCCGAGCCGCAGGTATACGAATACCGGCACGCCCTGAGACGTTGCGCAAAATCTCCGTTCAGCAATGTCTGGATAAACCGCCTTTCTGATCCGGGCAGCCCGAGTTTTTTCAGGAGCGACACGAATTTCCGCATCCGCGTATCTATCACCGGTTGAATACCGTTCGCAATGAGTGTATCCCGCGCCACCTGCCGCGAATGATATTGCACCCCCATCACCGACCACGCTTCCGGACGCACTGAGACCGGCGTTACGTCAAGTTCCGTATCCGCCACAAAATGAAGCAATGACCCGACCCGATGCCGCTGAGACCGGCAGAACTCCGCCCACATATCCGTCGCAGACGCCGCAAACCGCTCACGCGACAAGAAAGGCATATCTTTCACGAACGGACAGAACTCCTCGCCGAACCCGATGAAGAAATCGCCCGCCTGATTGACACGTTCGATATCCCGCCCGGTCCAGTTATAGAAGTCATTTTCGAGCAGAATCACAAGCCGCGGGATCGATTGTGCAATAAAATCAGCGGCTATAATTGCAAGATACGCCAGATCATTCTCGTCCCACGAAAACGCATAAGCCTTCCTGACCGCCTTCATATAGGCGCTCAAAGTCGGTTTCTCGGCAAACAACACGAGTGAATTGCTCGAAATCACATCAAACGGGCCCTCAGTCGCAATGAAAGCGGCAAGCCCGCGCGCCAGTACCTCTGTCGTCACATAACCAGGCCCGAAAAACCGCGTCTCGCATCCTCGCGCCAACGCAAGCGGCAGTAAATTCCGCGTCGGATTGATAAAGGTCGCGTTCACATCGACATGGAGCAGCCGCACCTTCATCATCGCGACTCCAATTTTCGTAGCTTCCTATGGCGTGAAGCACCATAGGCTTGGATAAACGGCTCCAACAACAAATCACGCATCGCGGTGACGTTGTATTTTTGCTCCACGCGCCGTTTCGCCGCTTCGCCAAACCCCTTCGCCTCGTCAGGATTCATCAACCAGCGGCGCAAAACGACTGCTGCCGCGTCGATATCGCGATGCGGTACCAGAACGCCATTTTCCCCGCTTGTGATCAAAGCCGCGTGCGTCTCGTGATCATAGGCAATCGTTGCAACCCCCGCCGCCAGCGTTTCAAGAAGGGCCGAACCCTGCATCGGCGCAATCGAAAGATCGCACGCCTTCAACACCGACATCGCTTGTTTGTGCGGAATAAGCCCGGTGATGACAATCCGCTCAAAGAGCCCGAGTGCCCGCGCCCGCGCCTCGATCATCGGACGATCCGTCCCGTCACCAACAAAAATCAACGCGCCGGGCAAATCATCCCCTGCAGCCCGCACAAAAATCTCGAAGGCATCGGTCGCAAGTTTTTCAGGGTGCAACCGTCCCAAAACCACAATCCGCGGATGGGCAGCCTCCAAGACAGCCGAAGGTGAGTCGGACGCTTCGGCCCCCTCGACCTCGCGCAAATCAAGCGGCTGGATCCACGGCGCAATCCGAGCCTGATCCATCCCCTTCGCCGTATAATAGGGCGGCGACAGCGACGGTGCTCCCGTATAACGGTCGAACCTGCGATACACAAAACGATACCAGAACGGCAGAACACGTTTCACAATTATCGGAAAATACTGCTGGAACGGCAATATATCTTCCCAATACGCCTCGATCATGCACACCTTTGGCAAGGCTCTGACTTTGCCTGCCAAAAGCGCCATCGCGGCTGTATAATGCGGCCCAACAGTCTGCACCACGTCCGGACGGAAGCTCTCGACGGCTCTGTCGAGAAATTGGCGCGCCCCGAAAACATGCCGCAATCCGGCAAACAGCTTGCGCAACCCCCGCCCGCCACGCGGGAATTCGAGCTCCTGATAGGTGATCGTGTCCGAAATCCGGCGCTCCTGCGTCTTGCGACCGAACGGCACGACATAGAGCACCTTGTCGAATATTTTGCCGAAATTGAACTGCAATTCCAAAGATGTCAGGTCATCAAGCCGGATTTTACCATCCGCCACGAGTTTCTCGATGCTGTCATAGCCGATCATCATCAATCGACGCGGCACTTCCTGCGCCTCTCGGCGTTCCGCGCCACTCATGTTCCGCCATCCTTGCGATCATAGACGAGGCGGACGTCAGCCCCCTCGCCCTCCACACGACCCAGACGACGTGCCGGTGTGCCGCCGACAATCGTGCCATCCGGCACATCGCGATTGACCAGACTATTGGCCGCAATCACGCAGCGCGAACCAATGGTAATGCCCGCAATAATCACGGCCTGCGCCCCGATATAGGTCTGCGACCCGATGGAGACCGCGCCTTTGCGAGCCTCTTTCAGGCCACCGGAAAGCGCCCAGAGCACCGTATCATGCGTGTAGATATGAACACCCGAGGAGATCGAGCAAAAATCGCCAATCGTCAGCCCGCCCCCCGAACCATCCAGAATCGTGAACGGCCCGACCCAGCTATTCGCACCAATCGTTACATCGCCGAACACGAAGGATGAATCGTAAATACTCGTCTTATCGCCAAAACCCAGCGACTTCGCCCGCTCCCAGCGGTCAAACTGCGCGTCCGCAAACGGCAGACTCCGGTTGAATTTGGCGCGCAATTCCGCGTCACGTTGCGCCCGCACCGCGTTTAGAAGTGCCGCAAGCTCGTTCGCATCAGACGTCATGATCACACACCACAGACATCACGCCACACTTCCAGATACAGAAGCGACCAGATCAGCAAACGCCGATTCTGGCGGCCGTCGAGATGATCCATAATGAGCGCTTGCGCTGTAGTCCGGTCAAGATGATCCCACAGCTTCGCTTTCGGGCTCATCAGCGTGCGACGCACATACTCGATACTCTCGCCACGGAACCAGCTCGCATCCGGCGCCGAGAACCCCTGCTTCAACGCTTGCGTCACATCCTCCGGGATATATTTCGACATGGCCGAGCGCAAAATCAGCTTGCCGTCATTGGTCTTGCCGAAATAGGTCGCCGTCTTTGAGCCGGGCGTGTTTTCATCAATCTTCAACACCTCGCCGAGATTGGCCAGTTTCATCGTTACCGGCACACGGCCCGCATAGTCCACGAGGTCATTATCGAGAAACGGCACGCGGCTTTCGAGCGACTGCGCCATGGAGAGCTTGTCCTCAACGACCAGCAAACCATGCATGAATGTCTTGGCTTCGAAATAGAGCGAATGGTTGATGTAATCCTGCGGCGTCTTCAATTCCCTGTCATGATGCGAGAACACGTTGCGGAAAATCGCCCGCGGATCGGCGTTACGCCCCTCGGCACCGAGCGGCGAGATCAGATCATTGAACGATTCCGACGGCACAAGCCGCTGCCAATTCTCGTAATACCGATCAACATACTCATCAAAATTCTGCGCGCTTGCCGCCCGGTAATACCGCCATGGATAGCCCGCGAAAAGCTCGTCACCGCCCGCACCCGAAAGCACCACCTTGCCAAAGCGGCTCGCAAGTTTCGCCGCATAATAATTCGGATAGCTCTGCCCAACCCGGGGCTCTTCCAGATGCCAGACAAGCGAGCGCATGCAGCGCTCCATATCCCCCGCCTTCAGCACCATTTCATATTGCTCGGTGTTGAATCTATACGACATCCGCTCCGCGGCCTTGCGCTCGTCAAACGCCATTTCGAGACCGGACGCCGACGACATATCAAATCCCACAGTAAACGTATGCAGCATCGGCCGCTGCCGCGCGGCAATCGCCGTAATCGAGCCTGAATCCATCCCGCCCGAAAGATAAGAGCCCAGTGGCACATCCGAAATCAATTGCCGGTTCACCGCCTGTTGGAACAAGCGGTCCACTTCCTGCTCGGCTTCGGCGCGGTCCGTAATCATCTCATCTTCAACAAACCGGAAATCCCAATAGCGCGCAGGCTCGGGCAGTTTTCTCATGCCTGCATCAATCGTGATCGTCGTCCCTGCGGGCAGCATTCTCACGCCCGCAAACAACGTATTGTCCGAGATGAAATTCTGGAACGTCATATATTCGGCGAGATGGGTCGGATCGAGCTTCGCTTTGAAGCCCGGGAACCTCATGAACGCCTTGATCTCGGAGCCGAACAAAAGCGTCTTGCCATCAAACCAATAGTAAAGCGGCTTCACGCCATATCTGTCACGCGCCAGCGTCAGCCGCCGATTGGCCCGATCCCAAACTGCCAGCGAAAACATGCCGTTGAATTTCGAAACGGCGTCCAAGCCCCATTCGCGAAAGGCTGTAACCACAACCTCGCTATCGCCCCGCGAGCGGAACGAGTGTCCCTTGGCTTCGAGATCAATCCGCAATTCCTGAAAATTATAGACTTCGCCATTATAGGTGAGCACCAATTTGCCATCCGCCGACGGCATGGGCTGATGGGCCGCGTCCGACAAATCAATGATCGACAGACGCCGATGCCCGAGCGCAACCGGGCCGTCGGTGAACTGCCCCTCGCCATCCGGGCCACGATGAATCAGCGCATCCGTCATCGCCTTCAGCGTCACCGGAGACGCGGGCGTTCCGTCAAAATGATAGATGCCTGCTATGCCGCACATTGATGTCGTATTCCTTGGTTATTCCGTGTGTAGCGAAGTGAGCGAATAGCGAATGGTGGGCAGTGAGTAGCGAAGTGAGCGAATAGCGAATGGCGAATAGGGGGATCAAGATTCCTTCTCCCTGAGGGAGAAGGTGATTGCGGAGCTATCGGATGAGGGCCTAACAGTCACCATGAGAACCTCATCCGCCATCTCCGGCAACACTTATCCCCTACTCGCTATCACCTGTTCGCTACTCACCATCCGCCAAATCCCTACCCCAACTTCGCAATCACGCTGATGCCCGCCTCTTCGGCGAATTCGTGCTCGATTGTGAGCCCCAATTCCTTGCACCAGCCGCGCACTTCCTCGACCGTGTGACGCCGCGCATTTTTCGGCGCGAACCAGTCGAAATTGATGTGGTTCATTTCATCCAACGACATTTCCGGGCGATAAAACGCCTTCAGCACATGCCAATAGAAGAAACGTTGCAGATTGATCCTGCCTGCAGGAATTTCCAGCAAATCAATCGGCCGTTTGATATCGATCTCGATATTCAGCTCGCCCAGAATGCGACCCAGTTCAGAGAGCGGTTCCATCGCCGCCCAGCCCTCTTCCGCCGTCATCACCTGCATCTTGCCGCGGATATAATCATCCGTGAATTCACGCACCGGACCTTTTTTCCGGTAGACATAAAACACAACCCGCCCGCCGATTTTCACATGCTTGGTCACGGCCTTGAGCGCATTGAACGTGTTGTCCGTATGGTGCAAAACACCTTCCGAGAAAACGATATCAACCGACCGCTCAGGCACAGGAATCTGGTTCAAATCCGCTTGAATAAACCCCGCCGACCATCCTCGCTCCATGAAACGCTGCTGCGCAACATCCACCGCCGTCGACACATCCACACCCAGATAATGGACGCGGTCCATCACAGGCCCGAACAGCGCAATGCCCGAAAGCGCCGCGCCACAGCCCGCGTCCAGAATAATCGGATGCTCGCCATGTTCCTTGAACCAGGGCGCAAACGGCACATCGCCATATTTCTGCACAAGCCATGTCCGCATATGGTCAGCGACAGAGCCTTCAAACGTGTCCCGCTTGGCCCATTTGAACCCGAACGTCTCGCGCGTCTGCTCTTGCGCCGCCGACACGAATTCCGCCGAGCGCGGAATGCCCGCAACCGTCGTCATCCGGCGGCCATTAACCACTGCGCTTGCGCCCTCGGCCGGAACCTGCACGCCCAAAAGGTCGGAAAGCCAGTGCGGCTGCGTCATCTCAATGCCCCTTCGCAATCGAGCGGATGCATTGAATCACATAGGCATAATCATCCTCGGACATGCGATTATGCAGCGGGATTGCCATCGTATTGTTCTCGCAATCCTTCGCGCCGGGGAAATCCTCGGGCTTGATAGTGTAGCGCTCGCGATAATAGCCGAGCATATGAATCGCATGCGTCCCGGGGCGTGTGGCCACGCCCATCGCATGCAGCTTCGCCATGATCTCGTTGCGCGGCAATGGCGCAAGCTTGGGATCAACATAGGTCACATAGGCCTGCCAGGCATGGCGCACATCATTCGGCACCACAGGCTGACGCAGCCATTCAATATCCGCGAGTTCTTCGCGATACCGCCGCGCCGCCACATCACGCTCGTCGATAAACCGGTCCAGCTTCCCCATCTGCACGAGGCCGATAGCAGCTTGAATATCCGTCATGCGGTAATTGAAGCCCAATTCGTCAAAATCGGGCAGGAGATAAGGCTGCGCCCCGCGATGCCGCATCTCTTCCGAAACGGATGCACCATGGTTGCGCAACACCTGCGCCTTCGCCGCCACATCGTCATGAATGGTGGTCATCATGCCGCCCTCGCCCGTTGTGATCGACTTGCGCGGATGGAACGAAAAACAGCCCGCATCGCCCAAAGCACCCGCAGGCGTGCCCTTATAGGACGCCCCCGCCGCACACGCGCCATCCTCGACAATCCTCACATGCTTGGGCAACACCGAACGCAAGCCATCCATATCGGCGCAAAGCCCGAAGAGATGCACCGGCATCACCGCCTTGGTCCGCTCGGTCACCTTTTCGGCAACGGACGCGGGGTCAATATTGTTCGTGCGCGGATCAACATCGCACAAAACCGGCACGGCATTGCAATAAAGCACCGCATTTGCGGTTGCCACCCATGTGAACGAAGGCACGATCACCTCGTCGCCCGGGCCGATATCCATCGCCGCCAGCGCTAAATGCAAAGCCGTCGTGCAGCTTGTGGTCGCCAGTGCGTGCGCCACAGTATGGCGTGCAGCGAACTGCTTTTCGAACTCTGCCACTTTCGGCCCCTGCGTCAGCCAACCCGATTCAATCGGGCCGCGCATCGCCTGCCATTCTTCTTCGCCCATGGACGGCAATGCGATCTGGACGGTTCTTTTTTCAACGTTCATTCTGCGGGTTCCTGTCAGGCCGATTTTGCGCGGCGGGATTCAACTTCGGCCTTGTGGCCGTCGCGCCACGCGATCAACCGGCGCAGACCTTCCTCAAGATCAATACCGGCGGTAAATCCGATTTCCTTCGAGGCCCGCACCGGCGAGCCGACGCGGTTTCTCACCAAGGTCGCCTGCGAGCGCGGCGCATAATTGATCGGCTGGTTCGATCCCGTCACATTCAGGATCATCTCGGCCACTTCCTTGAGCGATGTACGCTTGCCGGTGCCGACATTGTAGAACCGGTCGGTCGCAGTCGCGTTCATCGCGCACAGATTGGCCCGTGCACAATCTTCCACCGCGACGAAATCAAACGCTTCCGAGCCGTCACCCATAATCGTCGGCCCCTCGCCGCGATCAATCGCGTCGAGCATCTTCATGATCACGGCAATATACGCGCCGCGATAATCCTGCCGTGGGCCATACACATTCATGTAGCGAAGCCCGACATAATCGAGCCCGTAGCGGAAGTGATAAGCACGCGCCATCGCCTCGCCGCAAATCTTCGTCGCGCCATAGAAATTCTTGTTGTTGAACGGATGATCTTCCGTCATCGGCTCTTCCACCGCATCGCCATAAACCGACGCCGACGACGACCACACAAGCCGCTTCACCCCCGCCCGCACGCAGCCATCCAGCACGTTGAACATGCCCTTCACATTCACATCAAAGGCAGTGCGCGGATATTCATGACATTGCAGCAGCCACAATGCTGCAAACTGGAACACACCATCCGCGCCCTTCAGCGCCGCATCGAGAATATCCGTCTGCGTTATGTCGCCGCCAGCCTCGAAAATCTTGACTCGCGGGTCCTTCAGCGACCCCGCGAGGTTTTCCGTCGTGCCGCGCACGAAATTGTCATAGATCACGATCTCGCTGACATCTTCCTTCACCAGAAGATCCACCGCATGGGACCCGATCAGACCCGCCCCGCCAATCACCACAAAGCGCTTGCCGCGAATATCCACCAGAAACTCTCCTAATTCACCAGCACCAAACGCGAACCCGTTGATTCAGCATATTTTTCTCCAGTTGCCTTGCAGATCAGCGATGCATCCAGCCGCTCGCCTGCCCGGCTCATCCAGCCCATCCGCCGCGCAGGGTTTCCCGCCATCAGCGCATGGTCCGGCACATCCTTTGTTACCACCGCCCCCGCGCCGATCAGGCAATAAGCACCTAGACTGTTTCCGCACACAATCGTCGCATTGGCCCCGATTGTCGCGCCTTGACCAACAGGCGTCCGCTTGAACTCCGCCTTCCGGCTCACATTCGCCCGCGGATTGATCACATTCGTGAACACGCAAGAAGGCCCGCAAAACACGTCGTCGGCCAGCTCCACGCCTTCATAGAGCGACACATTATTCTGGATCTTGCAGCCATTCCCGACACGCACCTTCGGCCCGATCATCGCATTCTGGCCAATCGAGCAATTCTCGCCGATCACCGTCCCCGCCAGAACATGGCAGAAATGCCAGATCTTCGTGCCAGGGCCGATCACGGCTCCATCGTCGACATAACTCGATACATGGATTAAAACACCCGGAAACCGCGGATCTTCCCTCATTTCAGCCATTCGTCAGGCGCCCCGTCATCACTCCCATGCCCTAACGACAAAGGGATGAACACTGCCTGAACGGGGTGCAACCGGCTGGGTCCGGAACGCCGAAACAATCTCGATGGAAGGTCGCACTTCCACAAGCCCGAACCCGTTGCCCGCCAGAACTTCCTCGTAAGATCGCGTGTGGAGATCAGTAAATCCTTCCGAAAATTCCACTTCCTCGCCATCCACCGTGATCGATCGATAGGTTGTCTTCTTGCCCTGCACGCTTGCCGGCAAATCATTGCGATCCACCGACAGGAACCAGCTCACATTCGCCCGCTCGCACTCGATAAAACCCGCCGCCCGCTCGGGGGTGCGCAAATGCGCAATATTGTTCTGCACCTTGCCGAACACAAAACTCAGCATATCGAAAAAATGCACGCCGATATTCGTCGCAACACCGCCCGACTTGGAATCATCCCCCTTCCACGACGCGTGATACCAGCGCCCCCGCGACGTGCAATAGGTCAGTTCAACCGTGTGTTTCTTCGTCGAATTCCGGAATTTGTCCCTGAGCGCAATAATCGCCGGATGCAACCTCAATTGCAAAATGGAATAAATCCGCTTGCCCATATCGCGCTCGATCTCGGCCAACCCGTCAATATTCCACGGGTTGAGCACCAGAGGCTTCTCGCAAATCGCGTCCGCGCCCGATCTCAGCGCAAAGCGGCAATGCGCATCATGCAGATAATTTGGCGAGGCAATCGACACATAATCAATGCGCTCGCCGCGCCGGCGCAATTTGTCGACATGACGGTCAAACCGCTCGAATTCGGTGAAAAAATGCGCGTCGGGAAAATGGCTATCAAGAATGCCCACCGAGTCATTCGGATCATAGGCAACAACAAGTTGGCCTCCCGTATCGCGGATCGCCTTCATATGCCGCGGCGCGATATACCCCGAAGCCCCGATCAGCGCGTAGTTTGTCATCTTGATACCTTGCCCATTGTGCTCGAAAAAATACGTTTGCGCGGGTCCGAATCCGTTCTCGCCCGCGGCATCCCTATATCACCAGTTCAAGGACGTGCGCAAAAATCATTTCCGCGACAATGGCAACGGCAGCAAACCGAAATAAATCGCACGAGCATCACCATGACATGGCCCTGTTCATCTCGCAGACAGCTTCCCTCGCGTATTAAACAGGCAAGAGTGCGGTCTGGAAATTTTCAGAATAGATATCAGGTAACAAAGTAAATGAAGTCGCCGCGAGTACTCTTTCTTGTCACGGATGACCGCTACTTCATTTCCCACCGCCTCCCCATGGCGCGCGCGGCAAAAGCCGCGGGCTACGAAGTCCATGTCGCCACCCATATCAGCCGCTTCGAGGACGCCATTAAAGCCGAAGGCTTTGTGCTTCATGTGCTCTCGTGGGAAAAAGCGGGCCAAACCCCCTTTACCCTCGCCCGTGATGTCTTGATCATCCGCCGTCTCTATCGGTCTGTAAGGCCGGAAATCGTCAATCATGTCGCCCTCAAACCCGTTATCCTTGGCATGCTTGCTGCAATTGGTCTCGGCATGGCGAAGGTCAACATCATCACCGGCCTCGGTTCCGGCTTTATCGGCCGTGACTGGAAGGGCCGCATCCTGAAATCGGTCCTCGTCGCCGCTCTCCGAATGCTTTTGAACAGCAGCCGCACCGTTTCGGTTGTCCAGAATAGAGACGACCGCGAAACACTCATCTCCATCGGCATAAATCCCGGAACAGTGAACCTCATTCTCGGCTCCGGTATCGACATTCACAATACCAAACCTCTTGCCGAACCATCGGGGCCCATCACCGTGGGTATCACCTCCCGCATGCTCGACGACAAGGGCATTCGCCCGCTTGTCGCCGCCCAATCCATTCTGCAAGCCCGCGGCCTCGATATCCGCCTCCTCTTGGCGGGCGAACCTGACCCGACGAATCGCTCCACCCTGAGCGAAGCGGAGATGCGAGCCTTTGCCGCTATGCCGGGCATTGAATGGCTCGGGCATATTGAAGATGTCAAAACCGTCTGGGAACGCGCCCACATCGCTGCACTCCCTTCCCGCCGTGAAGGTCTGCCGAAATCATTGCTCGAGGCCGCTGCGTTCGGTCGCCCGATCATCGCGACAAATGTACCGGGCTGCCGCGAAGTCGCCCGCCATCGCGAAAACGCCCTTCTCGTTCCGGTCGATGATGCCGCCGCACTGGCCCACGCCATCGAAACACTCGCCAATGATCCGGAATTGCGCGAGACATTCGGCTCCACTGGCCGCCGTTCTGTCGAAACTCATTTCTCCTCGGCTGTAATCGGTTCCCAAATCGTCGAAATCTACGCCAAACTGGCCCCGCCCCCGCTTGATGCGCGCCAAGCTTGGCATTAAACCGCACTTTAACACCCCGGAGATACGTTAATTGACCCATTCCAGAAAAATTGCCGTCATCGGCCTTGGCTATGTCGGCCTTCCTGTTGCCGTCGCGTTCGCCGAGTCCGGCGTAGAAGTGATCGGCTTCGATATTGATCAGCGCCGCATCTCGGAGCTTGGCTCCGGCCATGACAGGACGCTCGAGGTCGAGCCGAAGCGTCTCGGCCAGCCCAATCTGAAATTCTCCGCCGATACGGAAATGCTGCGCAAAGCCGATTTCTTTATCGTCACCGTGCCGACGCCGATTGACGAAGCCCGTCGTCCCGATCTCACACCCCTTCTCCGCGCCTCCGAAACCGTCGGCAAAATCCTGAAAAGAGGCGATATTGTCGTCTATGAATCAACCGTCTATCCCGGCGCCTCGGAAGAGGATTGCATGCCGGTTCTTGAGCGCCATTCCGGTCTGAAAGGCGGCGTCGACTTCACGCTCGGCTATTCGCCCGAACGGATCAATCCGGGCGATCAGGTCCACCGTTTTGAGACTATCACCAAAGTCGTCTCCGGCCAAGATGCCGCAACCCTTGAAATCGTTGCTTCCGTCTATGAATCGGTTGTGAAAGCCGGTGTGCACCGCGCGCCGACCATCAAGGTCGCGGAAGCGGCCAAAGTTATCGAGAACACCCAGCGCGATCTCAACATCGCGCTCATGAACGAATTGTCGGAAGTGTTTCAAGCCCTCGACATCAACACAATCGACGTTCTGAAAGCCGCCGGCACCAAATGGAACTTCCTGCCCTTCCGCCCCGGCCTCGTCGGCGGACATTGCATCGGCGTCGATCCCTATTATCTCACCTACCGGGCTGAAAAAGCCGGTTGCCATCCGCAAGTCATTCTCGCCGGTCGCCGTACCAATGATGCTGTAGGTCCCCGCGTCGCGCAGGAATGCGTCCGCATGCTCCTTGCCAATGGCCGCGCCAACCCTTCCGTCACCATTCTCGGCCTCACCTTCAAGGAAGACGTGCCCGATATCCGCAATTCGAAAGTGTTCGATATCATTCACGCTTTCAAGAGCTTCGGCATTTCCGTCCAGACCCACGACCCGATGGCTGAACCCGCCGAGGTCGAGCATGAATTCCATATCAAGCCGTCACAGTTTGACCAGCTCAAGCCCGCCGATGCCGTCATTCTGGCGGTCCCCCATGCGAGTTACCTCAAAGAGGGCTGGCCGATGATCCAGAAATTGCTGAAGCCCGGCAGCACCATCGTGCTCGATGTCAAGGCCGCTCTTCCACCCGCGACAAAGCCGACCGATTTGATATGTTGGAGCTTGTAGAAAGAATTCATATCTTTGAAACAGATTTGCCCTAAACAACGGTC
>JBJTDR010000020.1:0-23609 GCA_046092445.1 Hyphomicrobiales bacterium
GAGCAGCGGGCCGTTGTGAAGGGCGGCCAATTGGCGATTGCCACCGTGATGACAGTGACGCTTTCAACCGATCATCGGGCGGTTGATGGTGCACTCGGTGCCGAACTGATCCAGACCTTCAAGAAACTCATCGAAAACCCGCTCGCAATGCTGGCTTGAGTAGTGTTGTAACTCGTCTTTCCGCTTTTTTAAAGAGAACGAAAATGTCCGGCATATACGATATTCTGATCATCGGCGGAGGCCCCGGCGGATATGTGACAGCCATTCGTGCGGCTCAACTCGGCTTCAAGACCGGATTGATCGAACGCGAGCATCTCGGCGGCATTTGCCTCAATTGGGGCTGCATTCCGACCAAGGCACTGTTGCGATCGGCTGAAATCTATCACTACGCCACCCACGCCAAAGACTATGGCCTCACCTTGAACGGTTCGATGGGCTTTGATATCGCGGATATCGTCAAAAGGTCGCGCGGCGTCTCCAGCCAGTTAAATGGCGGCGTCGGTTTCTTGCTGAAGAAAAACAAGGTCGACGTGATCTGGGGTGAAGCAACGATCACCAAGCCGGGCGAAGTGATGGTGAAAGCCTCGACAAAATCGGTTGCCGGCCCGCCCATCGATGCACCAAAGGGGGCATTGGCTACAGGCACCTACACCGCAAAAAACATCATCGTCGCAACGGGTGCACGCCCGCGCGCCTTGCCCGGTATCGAGCCGGACAAAAAATTGATCTGGACGTATTTTGAAGCCATGGTGCCGCAAGCCATGCCAAGATCGCTGCTTGTCATGGGATCGGGCGCCATCGGCATCGAATTCGCCTCGTTTTACCGCACGATGGGCGCTGACGTCACCGTTGTCGAAGTGATGCCACAAATTCTTCCCGTCGAAGACGCCGAGATTGCCGCACATGCGCGGAAGCGTTTCGAGAAACAAGGGATCAAGATCCTGACCGGAGCAAAGGTGACTGCGGTTGCGAAAGGAAGCGACTCGGTTACTGCGACGATTGTCGATGAGAAGGGCGCAACGCAATCGATAACAACTGACCGGATGATTTCAGCTGTTGGCGTTGTCGGCAATATCGAAGGTTTGGGGCTTGAAGCTCTCGGGGTCAAAATGGATCGTGGCTGCATCGTAACCGACGGTCTGGGTAAGACAAATATTCCCGGCATTTTCGCAATCGGCGATGTGGCCGGCCCGCCAATGTTGGCACATAAGGCCGAGCATGAGGGCGTTATCTGTATCGAAGGGATTAAAGGCCTTCATGTTCACCCGATGGACAAACTCAAAATACCGGGCTGCACCTATTGCCACCCGCAGATTGCGTCTGTCGGATTGACAGAAGCAAAGGCAAAGGACGTCGGCTATACGCTGAAAGTCGGACGCTTCCCGTTCATGGGGAATGGAAAGGCAATCGCACTGGGTGAGCCTGATGGGCTTGTCAAAACGATTTTTGATGCCAAAACCGGCAAATTACTCGGAGCACATATGATTGGAGCCGAAGTAACGGAGCTCATTCAGGGCTATGTTGTTGCCATGGGACTCGAAACGACAGAAGAGGACCTGATGCACACGGTCTTCCCGCATCCCACTCTGTCTGAAATGATGCATGAAAGCGTTTTGGATGCCTATGGTCGCGCGATCCATATGTGATAGACCAGCGGCGTGAAAACGTTGAGATTCGGCTGAAAGACAACGATGGCCACTGTAATCGACCTTCTGAACAACGATCCCAGAAAAGTGTCGGCCATCACCGCGCGCCATCCCGAAAAAGCACATCGGCCCGATAATCCCATTCAGCGCAAACCCGACTGGATCAGAGTGAAGGCGCCCGGTTCTCCCGGTTGGGCAAGCACTCAAAAAATCGTCAAGGAACACGGTTTGATCACGGTTTGCGAGGAAGCAAGCTGCCCCAATATCGGCGAATGCTGGGACAAAAAGCACGCCACCTTCATGATCATGGGCGATACCTGCACACGCGCCTGTGCCTTCTGCAATGTCAAAACGGGTATGCCGGGTTCACTCGATCCGCATGAACCTGAGAAAATTGCCGACTCGGTCGCAAAACTTGGTCTCCACCATGTCGTCATCACCTCAGTGGATCGTGACGATCTCTCGGACGGTGGCGCCGAACATTTCGCCAAAGTGATCCGCGCGATCCGCGTGCGGTCGCCCGATACGACAATCGAGGTTTTGACTCCGGATTTCCTCCGCAAGGAAGGAGCGCTCGAAATCGTCGTTGCTGCACGACCGGATGTTTTCAACCATAATCTCGAGACAGTCGCCTCGAATTACCTGACGGTCCGCCCCGGTGCGCGCTATTTTCACTCGATCCGCATGCTGCAGCGCGTGAAAGAGCTGGACCCGACGATCTTCACAAAATCCGGCATTATGGTCGGGCTTGGCGAGAAGCGAAACGAAGTTCTGCAATTGATGGATGATCTACGCTCCGCCGACGTCGATTTCCTCACAATAGGCCAATACCTGCAACCCACCAAAAAGCATCATGCCGTGATCGAGTTCATTACGCCCGATGCGTTCAAGGGCTATGAGACCATCGCCTACACGAAGGGCTTTTTCCTCGTTTCCGCAACACCTTTGACGCGATCATCGCACCATGCCGGCGAGGATTTTGCGAAACTGAAAGCGGCGCGTCCCGCCAAAGCAGGGCGTTGAATGCCTGCTTTCCAGTCGTCACGCACCGTTGCATTTGCGCCGGATCAAATGTTCGATCTCGTTGCAGATGTCGAACGCTATCCCGAATTCCTGCCTTTATGCGAAGGTCTCAACATCCGGCGGCGCTCGATGCTGGAAGACGGGCGCGAGGTTTTGCTCGCCGACATGACAGTCGGCTACAAGGCAATCCGCGAGACATTCACGAGCCGCGTTACGCTTGATCGCTCGAAGCTCCGCATCGACGTCGAATACGTCAATGGACCGTTCAGCCACATGGAGAATATCTGGCGTTTCACGGCGGACGGCAACAAGACAATCGTCGACTTTTCGATCAATTACCAGTTCAAGAGTCGCATGCTCGGGCTATTGATGGGAGGCATGTTCGATCAGGCATTCCGCCGTTTCGCAGATGCATTCGAAAAACGAGCCGCAAAGACCTATCGCTGATCCGCAGTCGGCTTAGACGTGATCAACAATTCTCCACCTTGACTTCGCTTCAGCCACCCGGCCCTCAGTGTCGGCAAACTCATATCCGCGCTCGAGAAGTCGTGATCCGTGATATTTATTGTAGAGGAAGGCCCAGACAATTGAGGCCGGAATAAACAACAAGCCGTAACTCACTGCCGCCAAAATGACGAAAATCACGAAACTACCGACGAATGTCAGATAATCGCCGCGAAAGAGTGCCGGGAAAGACCCGAAAATCAACGTTGTCCAGGAAAATCCGTAATAGGCAGTTCGTGTCAACCCGCTCTCGCGATGCCTCAGAAAGATTGGTTTGGCCATGTTATCGATTTTCTCCTGTTGCTTTTGCGAGCAGGTCCAGCGCCGTCAGCACCGCGCAAAGCCGTACCTGATCTCTGCCCGGATTACCGAATTGCTGCGCGACGTGACGTGTACCTGCCCCCCTTATCGCTGAGGCGAAATGGACAAGTCCCACCGGCTTCGATACGGAGCCGCCAGCTGGCCCGGCAATTCCGGTAATGGCGACACTGATGTCAGCGCGCGAATTTTGCAAGGCACCCTCGGCCATCGCGCGCGCAACCGCTTCGCTCACGGCGCCATGCTGCGCGATCAGGGCAGGGGGGACGCCCAGCATTTCCGCCTTTGCTTCATTCGAGTAGGTGACAAAGCCTCGCTCAAGGACGGCGGAAGAACCGGCAATTGCGGTGAGAGCGGAAGCGACCATCCCTCCGGTGCAGGACTCAGCCGTGACGATTTTCAGCCCGAGCCGCGTGTAAGTTCCGATGATCTCGAGCGCCGAACGAGAAACATCCTCCGCTGACATCTCAGTCAATCCACGGGCGGCAGCAGGAGTGTCGCGACGGCATGTGCCGCAATCCCTTCGCCGCGGCCTGTAAAGCCAAGCTGTTCTGTCGTCGTCGCTTTCACGCCCACACGATCAACGGAAATGCCCGCAATCGCCGCAATTCTCTGCCGCATCAATTCACGCACAGGACCGATCTTCGGGGCCTCGCAGATAATCGTCAGATCAAGATGACTGATACGGCCACCACGATGTCTGACCAATTCCGCGGCGTATGTCAGGAACTGATCCGACG
This sequence comes from Hyphomicrobiales bacterium, assembly GCA_046092445.1. Taxonomy (GTDB): domain Bacteria; phylum Pseudomonadota; class Alphaproteobacteria; order Rhizobiales; family Beijerinckiaceae; genus CAIUPE01. Next base: position 4,232 of record JBJTDR010000020.1, read on the forward strand.
GCGCGTCTTTCCAGCGCGGATCGCTCGGCGGAAAATGGGACCCGATGTCGCCAGACGATAGCGCACCCAGAACAGCATCTGTCAGCGCATGCAACGCCACATCGGCATCCGAATGCCCGTTAAGCTTTTGCGTGAACGGAATCGCAAGCCCGCCCAGCATGACATGATCACCCGGCGCAAATGCGTGGACATCATAACCGAACCCGATACGGTTTTCGAGAAAACCGATCAGCCGTTGCTGTGCTGTCACGATATCGTCGGGCGTGGTGATCTTCAGATTTTCGGTGTCGCCTTCGAAAACATGCACTTTATGTCCCGCCCATTCCGCAATTGCCGCATCATCGGTGAAATCAAGGTTCAGCAGACTGGCCGCGCGCCGGTGCGCATCGATAAGGAGATCGAAGCGAAAGGCCTGCGGCGTCTGTACCGCTCTGAGGTCGCGTCTCGGAGGTGTGTCGATCACGTGCCCGGACGGGTCGATCTGTTTGATCGTATCGGTCACCGCAATGCCCGGAATGGCCGCGCCATACCGGAAGGCCGCCTCGATGCCTCGTCTCACGAGCGCCAGAGAGCTGAAAGGCCGCGCCGCATCGTGAACAATCACAAGCTGAGGGCTGGGGGCCAGTTTCGCAAGAGCTTCCAGTCCTGCATAGCCGGATGCCTGTCGTGTCGGCCCACCATAGGCCGGCGGCATCAGGCGACGGCGCGTCTGTTCATCGATTTCCGAGATGACCTCGTCGTAAAGCGTCTGGTCATCCGGGTGGATCACGCACAGAATGCGATTAACGCGCGGGTCCGCCGCCATTGCTCTGATGCTCATTCCCAGAATTGTCTCACTCACCAGTCTGAGATATTGCTTGGGTCGGTCAATGCCTGCGCGCAGGCCTCTTCCGGCAGCGACCAGTAATGCGGCCACGTCGGCCCGATCAGAGAGATGTGCGGTAGCGCTCATCACAGTCGTTTGGCTTTTTTATTTCGTCACGTCAAACCAAACTCGAAAAATTGCCGAAGTTTTTGAAACTTTCACGCAGGGAATTTGCTCCGCTTGCCATGCCGAGTGCCAAAGAATAAAAGAGAGGCGTATTTCTTGGCTGCCTTCAAAATATGCAGATCATGTCATTAACCGTTGGCAATATCGATCTGGCCGGGCGCGCTGTGCTTGCACCGATGTCCGGAGTGACGGATCACGGAATGCGCCGCATTGCGCGTCGCTTCGGCGCGACGCTGGTTGTCTCGGAAATGGTGGCTTCCGACGCCTTCGTGAATGGTCATGAGGAAACGCGGCTTCGTGCGGAAGGTGCCGGAATCGATCCGCATATAGTGCAGCTTGCCGGATGCGATCCGTTCTGGATGTCCGAAGCGGCCCGGCTGGCGGAGGCGTCGGGTGCCTCGATCATCGATATCAATATGGGATGTCCGGCGAAAAAGGTTACCGGGGGTTATGCCGGCTCCGCATTGATGCGGGATATCGATCTCGCTCTGAACCTCGTGGAAGCGACGATTGCCGCCGTCAGGATACCGGTAACCGTCAAAATGCGCCTCGGTTGGGACGATACGACGAGGAACGCGCCGGAACTGGCCCGCCGATGCGAGGAAGCGGGGGTTAAACTCGTGACAATCCACGGCCGAACCCGTTGCCAGTTTTACAAAGGGATGGCGGACTGGGATGCGATATCGGCAGTGAAGGCGGCTGTTTCAATTCCCGTTATCGCCAATGGTGACTGTAATTCACTTGAAACGGCACAGGAAATGTTACGCAAGTCAGGTGCCGATGCCGTGATGATCGGCCGAGCGGCGATAGGTCAGCCATGGCTCGTCGGGATGATCGCGCGCGGCTTGGACGGTGGAATGTCGGCGCTGCCAACGCTCGCGCAGCGTCGCGACGCCGCCATCGAACATTACCAATCGCTCCTTTCATTCATGGGGCGCGAGGCTGGCAGTCGTCATGCACGGAAGCATCTTGCGGCCTATGCAGATAGGCGAAGCGATGAGTGCGAGACATTGTCTCGATCAGAACGCGGGACGCTTGTAACAACATATTCGGAAAAAACAGTTATTTCGATTCTTGATAAACTGTTTGACGCATCGCGGCTTCGGTCTGCGGCATGACGGTCCCTGCAATGATCGCTCATCCTGTATCTGAAGAGAGTCGGGCGGATGCAATTTTCAACATTCTTCCTTTGCCCGTTTTCGTTCTCGGAACGGATGACAGGATCCTGCAGGCCAACCATGCTGCTCAGGCCTTCTTTGAAACGAGCCAGTCCATGATGCAGCGCCATTATCTGTCCGATATCGTGCCATTCGGCTCACCGCTTCTTTCGCTTGTAGCGTCGGTCAGGAGCAATGGCGGGAGTGTGAGCGAATACCGGGTTGATCTGGGGTCGCCGCGGATTGGTCTTGATCGGATTGTCGACATTTTTGTGAGTGCTTCATCGGACGCTGATGATGCCGTGATCGTGATGCTTCAGGAGAAGACGATTGCAGAGAAAATGGACAGGCAGTTGACCCATCGGAGCGCCGCCCGGTCGATATCGGCGCTGGGGTCGATGCTTGCGCATGAGATCAAAAATCCTCTTTCAGGCATTCGCGGTGCCGCCCAGTTGCTTGAAACATCCGCCGGAGACGAGGATCGCATTCTCACGCAACTGATCTGCGACGAAACAGACCGCATCGTGAAGCTGGTCGACAGGTTCGAGGACTTTGCAGATGGCCGTCCGAGTGAACGGGAGCCACTCAACATTCATAGCGTTCTCGAACATGTTAAGCGTCTGGCCATATCCGGATTCGCACGCCACATCCGCTTCATCGAGCACTATGACCCCTCATTGCCGCTTCTGTTCGGCAATCGCGACCAACTGGTTCAGGTATTTTTGAATTTGATCAAGAATGCCGCTGAAGCCATCGGCATGGAGTCGACCGAGGGTGAAATTGAGCTGCGGACGGCATTCCGTCCCGGTGTCCGGATGAATAGTCCGGGAAGCAAGACGCGTGTGGCTTTGCCGCTCGAGATTCTTGTTCGTGACAACGGCCCGGGCGTACCGGATGAATTGATGCGGTCGCTGTTTGATCCCTTCATCACCACGAAACCGTCGGGATCGGGCCTCGGCCTCGCTCTGGTTTCCAAGATCATTGGCGACCATGGCGGTGTCGCCGAGTGCGAGTCTCAGCCGCGCCGGACAGTTTTCCGAATTTTGATGCCGATGTTCGCGCCGCTGGACGGCCGCCGGAATTAGGGGATTTCATGGTACAAGCGACTATTCTCGTTGCCGATGATGACGCCGCGATCCGGACCGTTCTCGGTCAGGCGCTCGGGCGAGCGGGGTATCAGGTGCGCGCAACGGGACAAGCCTCTGTTCTTTGGCGCTGGATCGCGGCGGGCGAGGGTGACCTCGTTGTTACAGATGTCGTGATGCCCGACGAGAACGCCTTCGACCTGCTGCCCCGGATAAAGAAACTGAGGCCCGATCTTCCGATCATCGTGATGAGTGCACAGAATACGTTCATGACCGCGATCCGTGCCTCCGAACGGGGTGCCTACGAATATCTGCCGAAGCCGTTTGATCTCAAAGAATTGCTCGCAATTATCGCGCGTGCATTATCCCGTCCAAAGAATGTTCAATCTTTCGCTGATGACAGCAACTCCGAAGATATACCGCTTGTCGGTCGGTCGCCCGCCATGCAGGACCTTTATCGTGCTCTGGCACGTCTGATGCAGACGGACCTTACCGTGATGGTCTCCGGCGAATCCGGAACGGGAAAAGAACTCGTCGCGCGCGCCCTGCATGATTATGGAAAACGCAGGAAGGGTCCGTTCGTTGCCGTCAATATGGCCGCGATTCCGCGGGAGCTGATCGAAAGCGAGCTGTTCGGCCATGAAAAGGGCTCGTTCACGGGCGCTGTTCAGCGGTTGACCGGCCGTTTCGAGCAGGCGGAGGGCGGCACCTTGTTTCTCGACGAAATCGGGGACATGCCGTCGGAGGCTCAGACGAGACTTCTTCGGGTCTTGCAGCAGGGCGAATATTCCACTGTTGGTGGTCGAACCGCGATCCGGACAGATATACGCATCATTGCCGCATCCAACAAAGACCTCCGGCAGGCAATCCGGAACGGTCTCTTCCGGGAAGATCTGTTTTTCCGGCTGAATGTCGTGCCGTTGCGCCTTCCGCCTCTCAGGGAGCGCACGGAAGATATCCCGGATCTCGTTCGCCATTTTCTCACGCTCGCGGAGCGTGAGGGACTACCGCGCAAGCATATCGATGGCAGTGCGCTGGACCGCCTGAAAAAGCACCGATGGCCGGGAAATGTGCGTGAGCTCGAAAATATGGTGCGCCGGCTGGCTGCCCTCTATCCTCAGGACACGATCACCGATCTACTCGTGGATGCGGAGCTGACCGACGTCGAAGCACCGCCCGTGATGGGCATGACTGCGGATCACAAATTTCCCGTCAGTCTGACCGAGTCCGTTGAACACCATCTCGGGGTGTATTTCAGCAACTTCAAGGATCAGTTGCCGCCACCCGGCCTTTATCACCGGATTTTGCGGGATGTCGAGGAGCCCCTCATCAACGCCGCGCTCATCGCGACACGTGGCAATCAGATAAAGGCCGCAGAGCTTCTCGGTGTCAACAGAAACACGCTGCGAAAGAAAATCCGTGATCTCGATATCAAGATCATGCGCGCGCTTCATTGAACGCCTCCCCGGGGAGGCGAGGAGCCTCACTGTTTTGGATAAGTCGGATTGATGGTTTCTTCATCCGCTGAAATGTCGTATTTGTGCCACACTCTTGCTCATTGACCGGGGTGGGGCCCTCCAGACGGCCTGTCGATCGGAGAGCCGCTTTGCCTGAACCTTCCGCGCGTGATCATCAACGGAATGCGTCGACGTCGACGCCTCAAGTGCCGAAATTGTCGCGGATCTGGCGGAGTGCCTTCGGCGTAGTCATTGTGGCGCTTGCCCTGATTTCCGCATTGGTCACATTTTTGGTGCTGGCCAATTTCGTCCCCGTGATGAGTTCACGTGAAATTGTCCTTGGTCTCTTCACGGTCAACGGTATTCTGATTTCAATACTGCTCGTTCTTGTCGGAAACGAAGTGTCTCGTCTCGTTCGAGCCCGCAGGGCGGGATTGGCGGCATCCGGATTGCATGTCCGTATCGTCGGATTGTTCGGATTTGTTGCTGCCACGCCGGCAGTCCTGATGGCGGTTGTCGGTTGGTTGACCCTCGAGAGGGGGATTGATCTTCCCTTCAATCAGTCAATTCAGGAATTGGTCACTACCTCTGCCGACGTCGCAACGTCGTACCGCGAAGTGCAATGTCGTGCACTCGGGCGCGAAATCGGATTGATGGCGGCGGATCTTGGGCGCGCACGTCCTGTCTTTGATCAGAATCGCGACTTTTTTCGCGATTACATGCGCACAAGATCTTATTTTCTCGGCTTTTACGTCGCAGTTCTCATCCAGAGCGATAAAACGATCCTGGAGCGGATCGACAACGCATCCGTTGATGAGTTTCCGCTCCCCAGCGCGGATGAGTTCGCTGAAGCGGATCGTTCGGAAGCGGGCATCTGCATGTTGCCGGACCAGGGCAGTGTTTTCCGGGCAATGGTCCGCGTGTCCGGCTTCGATCAGGGATTTCTGCTGGTCGCCCGTGCCGTCGATCCCAAGGCGTTGATTTTCCACAAGCAGGCCGAGCAGGCCGTCAAATATTACGATGCCCTGTCGGAGGGAAAACTCGGTGTCCAGATCGCGTTTGCTAGCATGTATGCGCTCATCTCGCTCATTCTGTTGTTGTCTTCTGTCTGGATCGGTCTGAGCTTTGCCAACTGGCTGGTGACACCGATCCGTCGGATGATTTTCGCAACTGATCAGGTCGCGACGGGAAATTATGACGTCCAGGTTCCCGTATTCGAGCGGGAGGGGGATATCGGGCATCTTGGTGACACATTCAACAAGATGACAGGCGAACTGCGCCGCCAGACGGATCGCCTCCATGCCGCAAATCAACTCATGGACCGTCGCCGACGCTTCACGGAAGCTGTTCTGTCAGGCGTATCGGCGGGTGTCATAGGACTTGATGGCCACGGTCGCATGACTGTTATCAATCCCTCTGCTGAGCGGCTTCTCGGTGCCGACACCAATCGCCTCCAGGGCGAGCAACTCACCGCGATCATGCCCCAACTCGCGCCTTTTATTGCCGAGGCAGCCAATGATCGTCAGCGGGCGACGCAGGGCCAGGTCAACGTAAAGATCGATTCGCACGAACGAACGCTCACCGTCCGCGTCGCATCGGATCAATCCGGTGATGCCGAACGAAGCGTCATTGTCACGCTGGACGATGTAACCGACCTCGTTACCGCACAGCGAAGTGCTGCATGGGCGGACATCGCCCGTCGGATCGCCCACGAGATCAAAAATCCACTCACGCCGATACAGCTCTCTGCCGAGCGGATTCGTCGGAAATACGGCAAGGCTATTGTCGAGGATCGGGCGGTTTTCGACCAGTGCACGGACACGATCATTCGCCAGGTGGACGATATCAAGCGGATGGTGGACGAGTTTTCGTCATTTGCGCGCATGCCGAAGCCTCTTCCTGAGCTCGACGATGTCGGAAGTGTCATTCGTCAGGTTCTGTTTCTCATGCGTGTGGCGCACCCGGATATCGCCTTTTCCGAATCTCTTCCCGAAGATCTGCCAAAAATGAGTTTTGATCGTCGGTTGATTTCCCAGGCACTGACAAACATTGTTAAGAATGCAACCGAAGCAATTCAGGCCGTTCCCCTCACAGAGCGGGGTGATGGCCGGGTAGATGTGAACGTCTTGCTTGATGATCGGATTGTCTCGATCGACGTGTCGGATAACGGCAAGGGTTTTCCGATCGAAAGCCGCCAGCGTCTATTGGAGCCTTACATGACGACGCGCGAGGGCGGCACCGGACTTGGGCTGGCCATTGTCGGTAAGATCCTCGAGGAACATGGCGGCGGCATCGCGTTGCTCGATCGTGTCGATGGCGCAAGGGGTGCACGCGTTCGACTCTGGTTTCCGGCGGCAGGGGCTTTGTCGGCAAATCAACCCGAAACCATGCCGATGAGAAGGGTTCCTGAATGAGCGCCGATATTCTGATCGTTGACGACGAAGCCGATATCAGGGAACTGGTTGCCGGTATCCTTGAAGATGAAGGCTTCAGCTGTCGGACAGCGTCCAATTCAGATGAAGCGCTCGAGATGATATCGGCCCGTCGTCCTAGCCTCGTTTTTCTTGATATCTGGATTCAGGGATCAAAACTGGATGGGTTGCAGTTGCTTGATCTGATCAAGGAGCAGAATCCCGAACTTCCGGTCGTCATGATTTCCGGTCACGGCAATATCGAGACAGCCGTGTCAGCTATCAAGCGCGGTGCCTATGACTTCATCGAGAAACCATTCAAGGCGGATAGACTGATCCTGATCGCTGAGCGTGCGCTGGAAACCTCCCGCCTGAAGCGTGAGGTCAGGGAACTTCGTACCCGGTCCCCGCAGGCAAGTGAGATCATCGGCCAATCCGTCGTCATCAATCATCTGCGTCAGGCGATTGAGAAAGTCGCGATCACCAATGCGCGCGCCCTGATCGTCGGGCCTCCGGGATCGGGCAAGGAACTTGCCGCACGAACTTTGCATCAGGCCTCGGCACGCGCGAATGGCCCGTTTATTGTGTTGAATGCGTCAACCATCCTGCCGGAATACATCGAGGCGGAAATGTTCGGCACAGAGGAACTGTCCGGTTCACCCCGCCGTATCGGCGCCTTCGAGGAGGCACATGGTGGCACGCTCTATCTCGACGAGATCGCGGATATGCCTGAGGATACCCAGGGCAAAATTCTCCGCGTGCTGATTGATCAGAGTTTTCAGCGTGTTGGCGGCTCGTCGAAGGTCACTGTCGATATCCGAGTGATTTCATCGACTTCTCGTGATCTTGCGCGCGAGATCGAGCGGGGACGAATCCGTGAAGATTTGCTTCATCGGCTGAGCGTTGTGCCGCTGCGCGTTCCCGGGCTGGCCGAGAGGCGAGACGATATTCCGCTTCTCGTCGATTATTTTCTCGACCAGATTTCGCAAGCATCTGGCTTGCCGCGGCGGCTGATCGCAGATGATGCCTTGGCCATCCTGCAATCGCATGATTGGCCCGGAAATGTCCGTCAATTGCGAAACAACATCGAACGTCTCATGATTCTAGCCGAGGGGGACGTCTCAGTGCCCGTGACAGCCGAGTTTCTGCCGCAGGATATCGGTTCGCTGGTGCCGGCAACACCTCAGGGGCAGGGGGGAGAAAAACTCATGTCAATGACCCTTCGTGACGCGCGCGAGGAGTTCGAGCGTGAATATCTGATCGCCCAGATCAATCGGTTCGGCGGAAATATCTCGCGCACGGCCGAGTTCATCGAGATGGAACGGTCAGCGCTCCACCGGAAACTCAAACTGCTCGGAATAGGCGGAACATAACCCCGGACCTTTCGTAGAATTGCGTTCCTGATTGATCCGTCCTTTCTTTCGTCTTATTCTTGAAATACCGTGTCTTCTCGTCGGGGGCTTGTGTGTGGCCCCGAATGGAGAAACAAGGAAAAGTGTAAAACGGGGCTACTCAACGAGCCCCGAACATAAAAGAGGCAATGATGACATCCGAACGCCCCCCTAATCTGCAGGACACTTTTTTAAACCATGTCCGGAAAAGCAAAATCCCGCTGACAATATTTCTGATCAATGGTGTCAAACTGCAAGGCGTTGTCTCCTGGTATGACAATTTCTGCCTTTTGCTGCGGCGTGACGGACAGTCTCAACTCGTTTACAAACACGCCATTTCAACCATCATGCCCGGTGCGCCATTGATCCTGTTCGATCAAACGGATGAAACCGGCGCGGTTCTGAAGGATTGACGTGAAAGAGCACGTCGAGCCAGAAGTTCGCTCTTCAAATGGGCTGTTTGAGCCAGAAAAGGCGATTGCCAGCGGCACGCGCACGCTTGTGATCGGGCCCTATCCGACGCGTCGCCCCTCGGCAACCCGCTCAGGAGCTCAAGGCGAGCAGCATATCAATTTGCGGCCATCCCAAGCGCGGCTTGAAGAGGCGTGTGGGCTGACCGCGGCAATCGATCTCGAAATTGCCGCCTCAATGATCATTCCGATCGCGGCACCGCGTCCCTCGACCTATCTCGGCAAAGGCAAGGTCGAGGAATTGGCGTCGATGGTTGAGGATCAGGACATTGACCTCGTGGTCGCCGATTGTGCCCTCAGCCCTGTGCAACAACGCAATTTGGAAAAGGCGCTCGGGATCAAGGTCATTGATCGCACGGGTCTGATCCTCGAAATCTTCGGCAGACGCGCCCGCACACGCGAAGGCTTGCTTCAGGTCGAACTCGCCCATCTTGCCTACCAGAAGAGCCGTCTTGTCCGTTCCTGGACCCATCTTGAGCGGCAACGCGGCGGCTTCGGCTTTCTCGGCGGTCCTGGCGAGACCCAGATCGAAGCCGACAGGCGCTTGATTCAGGAACGCATGATCCGGATCGAATTGGATATCGAGGACGTAAAACGCACACGCGGATTACATCGCAAGAGCCGCAGCAAAGTGCCATATCCTGTCGTGGCCCTCGTCGGATATACCAATGCCGGCAAATCGACCCTGTTCAACCGCTTGACCTCGGCTGAAGTCTTGGCAGAAAATATGCTGTTTGCCACCCTTGACCCCACGGCACGTGTCGTCGGGCTGCCTCATGGCGAACACGTGATTCTGAACGATACGGTCGGGTTCATCTCGGACCTGCCGACAATGCTGGTCGCCGCCTTCCGCGCCACGCTCGAGGACGTGATCTCCGCCGAAATCATTCTCCATGTCCGCGATGTCGCGCACGGCGACACCGAGGCTCAGGCCGCAGATGTTCTCAAAATCCTCGGCGATCTTGCTATCAACCCGAAGGACGGTCACCGAATCATCGAGGTCTGGAACAAGGCTGACGTGTTGGAACCTGCCGATGCCGCCCGTCTACAAGCTGTCTCATCCGGTCGCCCGAGTGACGAGCGTCCTATTCTCGTCTCGGCACTAACGGGGGAGGGTATCCCCACTCTGCTTGACGCCGTTGAATATCGCCTCTCGCGCAACCGGCCTGTCTATACGCTGCTGCTCGACCCGTCGCAGGGGGCGTTGCTGCACTGGCTCTATGAGGAGGCAGAAGTGCTGGAACGCCGCGTCGATGATCTCGGCCGCATGCGGCTTGTCATCCGGCTGATACCCGAAAAAGAATCACGCTTCACCCAAAAATTTCCCAAAGCGCGACTGATCCGGACGGGCCGTCAATCGGAGCACGGTGTTTGACGGCATCATGCGGCCTCAGCGTTTTGTGCTGATTTTTGCCTCGATCCAAAGCGCTTCCATCTCGTCGAGCGTCGCATCGGTCATCGCGCGGCCAACTGCTTCAAAATGTTCTTCGATATATCTGAATCGACGTGCAAATTTCAGATTTGTCCCGCGCAAACCGGCCTCCGGATCAACATGCAGATGCCGGGCAAGATTGGCCACGGCAAAGAGTAAATCACCCACCTCGTCGGTAATCTCCTCTTGACGACCACCCTTGATCGCTTCCTCGATCTCTTCGATCTCCTCACGGATTTTATCGAGCACTAATCCGGCATTTCTCCAGTCAAATCCGACAGTTGACGCGCGCGATTGAAGTTTTTCCGCGCGTGTCAGGGCAGGGAGATGGGCCGGAATTCCGTCCAGAAGCGAGGGAGCTTGCTCGGGCTCAAAGCCTGCTTTTAGCCTTTCTTCCCGCTTTTCCGCACGTTCAGCCGCCTTGATCTCGTTCCAGAGCCCTTTGACTTCCTCAGGCGTCAAAACGCGACTCTTGTCGAATACGTGCGGATGCCGCCTGATCAGTTTCGTGGTAATCGCCTTCACAACGTCGCCGAAATCGAATGAACCCAGCTCCTCGGCCATTCTTGCATGATAGACGACCTGAAGCAGCAAATCTCCGAGTTCGTCCTTCAGGTCTATCAGATCATTTCGTTCGATCGCATCCGCAACCTCATAGGCTTCCTCGATGGTGTAGGGGGCTATTGTCGTAAATGTCTGCCTGATATCCCAAGGGCACCCGCCAACGGGATCTCTTAACGTGACCATAATGTCGATCAATTTCCGGATATCCCGAGAAGGCTTCATGCTGGACGATCCTTTCGCTGTTACTGACAACATCCAACTCCGAAACCGGGATCAAGCGTCTGCCAAACCGATCTTGAGTTTTACACCGGATGATTAGAGTCAGCATGCGTGAGTTGCGGGTGGTAAACCACCAGAATGCGACATGACAAGGCTGGGAAGCAGAAATATAAAATTCGCATAAGATATATTATGGAACTAAAATTGTCTTAAAGAGTATCCCGATTTGTTTCACGCGGAATCCAACGGTGCACCAGCACGCGGCCCATTTATGCTCATCACGCTTTTGTCTTTCCCTTTAATGGACAAAACCGTCATAATGGACGTCAACGCATTATTCCGAAGCAAGATAAGGATGCACGTCAATCGTATCCGCCTGCTCACGCATCGTGTAGGTATCGAACAATGCTTGCATCTTAAGCAGCGTATCCATGCTCACACCGAAGGCCTTTTCAATCCGCAAAGCCATTTCGGGAGAAAGGCCCGCCTTCTCGTTCACGAGGTCGGACAAAGTAGCACGCCGCACACCCAACGCCTCGGCGGCCTTACTCACTGAAAGATGCAACTCTTCAAGAATTTCCGACCGGATAAAAGCGCCCGGGTGGCTCGGTTTCATACCGATCTTCAACGATACTTCGTTCATCAGTGGTAATCCTCCATATTCAACTCAACAATCTCGCCGCCAACAAGAGCAAAGGTAATGCGCCAGTTGCCGGAGACCGAAATACTCCAAGTCCCCGCGCGGTCACCCGCCAACTCGTGATTCCGCTAACCTCGCGGACCCTGAACGCCCGCTATATCGGAAGCCGACATCAGCACCGTCAAAATATTTCGCGTTCGATTAACAAGGTCACCACGAATTTCCCGCGGATCATTGTCCTCGATAAAACGCCTCAAGCCACGGTGTTTGATGGATCGGATGTTCATCATGTAATATGTACGGTATAAGCGTACGAATAGTCAATACAAACGGTCGTGCCCGGTAATCCGCCCGCTCTTATGCTGGTTCAATTGTAGAGCTTACAAAGTGCGCTTCATTCGATATTGTCGAGAAATTCAGCTTTTGGAACACTCTAAGTCCGAGGGGTATGATCACGAAACCAATTTTTACAGCTTCAGTTGTTACACTTCGGAGTTGCGCGTTATTTTGAACAAACATTCATCCAAGAAGCATAAGCGCGACAGTGCCACTATTGGTTCGGAATCTCGATCACCATGCCGTCATAGGCAGGAACCACATTCTCGGGCAGTTCCCTGCACAACGTCGCATAATCGAGATCATTGTGCATATTCGTCAATATGGCGCGCTTGGGTTTCATCCGAGCGACCCATTCCAACGACTCGGCAAGGTTGAAATGCGAGGGATGGTGCCTGCGTCTCAACGCGTCAATGATCCAGATGTCGAGATTTTCGACCTGATGCATACTCTTTGCAGGCAGACCGTTGAGATCCGGTGTATAAGCCACCCGTCCGAATCGAAATCCGAGCGCCATAATCTCGCCATGCATGACCTCGAAAGGAAGCGTGCGAACAAGTCCGCCCGGTCCGTCAAGTTCTGTTTCGTGCCCTTCCACGAGCCGGAAATCCCGGACAATCGGCGGATAATCGCTCCCCGGCGGAGTCTCGAAGCAATACCCGAAGCGTTGTCGCAGGACGGATGAGGTTCGTGCGTCCGAATAAACCGGCAAGACGCGGCGCATCTCGATCACAACGGAACGCACATCATCAATCCCGTGCGTGTGGTCCGCATGGTCATGCGTATAAAGAACTGAATCAATATGCTTCAGACCAATGCTCAACAATTGCTCGCGCAAATCGGGAGAAGTATCTACAATAACATTGGTTTCTTTATTTTTTGAGCGGCGCTGAACGAGTATCGAACACCGCCTGCGCCGATTCTTCGGCTCGTTCGGGTCGCACTCTCCCCAGCCGGCTGCCACGCGCGGTACCCCGCCCGATGATCCACATCCGAGAATGGTGATCGAAAGGCTCATCGCGCCGATCTTTCTTCGGGCCGCTTCGCCTTTGAAAACAGCGTGAAAAAATTATCCGTCGTTTGAGCTGCCATGTCCTCGGGTGAAATTCTTTTCACACCTGCCAGCACCGCATTGGTTTCAATCACGAAGGCGGGTTCGTTCCGCTTCGAGCGATGGCTCTGCGGTGCGAGATACGGCGCGTCGGTTTCAACAAGCAAACGGTCGAGCGGAACACTTTCCGCCGCCTCCCGTACGCTAAGCGCGCTCTTGAACGTCAAGATCCCCGAAAATGAAACATAAAACCCCAGCCCTACCCCCACCTCCGCCAATCGCTTCGTCGAGGAAAAACAATGAAGCACGCCTGTGAACGCCCCCTTCCCCATTTCATCCTCGAGCGTTGCAATCATTGTATCGTCCGCATCCCGTGCATGAATCACCAGGGGCAAATGTGTCATACGCGCCGCTGCGATCTGCGTCCGGAAGACACGGTCCGCGACGATCCGTTCAGCACGGTCATAGTGGAAATCCAGTCCCGCCTCGCCGATACCGACGCATTTCTCGTGCTCCGAAAGCGCACAATAGGTCTCGAGCGCAACATTCGGTTCTTCCGCCGCATTCAGCGGATGGGTTCCCACGGTGCACCAGATATCCGGGTCGCTCTCGGCAATCGCCCTGATGGCATCGAAACGTTGCACACGCGTCGAAATCGTCACGATGCTCTTCACGCCTGCTAAACGTGCGCGAGCGAGCATCTCGTCGCGATCAACGTCGAAATCCGGAAAATCGAGATGGCAATGGCTGTCAACCAGCATCAGGACGCCTGTTCCGTCTCGGCTTCAACATAACGCGGAAAAATCGGCTGCGGCGGTGGAAGTATCGTCCCCGCATCAACACGATACCCCGCATTTGTGTGCGAAAACATCCTTAATTCGGATGGAACACCAAGGAGATCAAGCAAACGCCCGGCCGACTCCGGAATTGTCGGCTGCGCGATAATCGCAATCACCCGCAATACTTCCGCCGTTACAGCGAGGATTGCCTCAAAACGCGCCTGATCCGTCTTGCGCTTGATCCAAGGCTCTTCGCTTGCAAAATAGCGGTTTGCGTCGGCAACAACCTTCCACGTCTCGGCAAGCAATGTATGCAGCGCCAGATCATTCATGGCCGCGCGCGCTTTATCGACCAGCCTGTAGGCTTGTTCCAGCAAGTCCCGATCCGACGCATCGGGTTGGCCAAAAGCCGGCATCGCACCATTCAAGTTCTTCGCGATCATCGAAAGCGACCGCTGCGCCAGATTGCCGAGATCATTCGCAAGATCCGCATTGATCCGGTTCACAATCGCCTCATGCGAGTAATTGCCATCCTGACCGAACGGCACTTCGCGCAAAAAGAAATAGCGGAGCTGATCAACGCCGTAATGGGCCGCAAGCGTGAACGGATCGATCACATTCCCCACCGATTTCGACATTTTCTCGCCGCGATTGAACAGGAATCCGTGCCCGAAAACCCGTTTCGGCAATGGCAGACCCGCCGACATCAAAAACGCCGGCCAATACACCGCATGAAACCGGATAATATCCTTGCCGATAATATGCACATCCGCCGGCCAGAAATGATGCCTTTCGCCGCCCTCGTCGGGAAACCCCGTCGCCGTAATATAATTCGTCAACGCATCAACCCAGACATACATCACATGTTTGGGCGCGCCCGGCACCTGAATACCCCAATCAAATGTCGTCCGGCTCACGGAGAGATCCCGCAACCCAGATTTGACGAAGCTCGAAATCTCGTTCCGCCGTTCATCCGGCCCGATAAAATCAGGAGACTCTTCATAAAACGCCAAAAGTCGATCCTGATAGGCGGAAAGCTTGAAAAAATAGCTTTCTTCCTCGACCCACTCCACCGGCGTTCCCGTAGGCCCCCGGCGCACGCCATCGCCGCTCACAACCGTCTCATTCTCGGCAAAATACGCCTCGTCCCGCACGGAATACCAGCCCGAATAACTATCCTTGTAGATATCGCCCGCCGTTTCCATCCGCTGCCAGATCGCTTGCGATGCGCGTTTATGGCGCTCTTCCGTCGTGCGGATAAAATCATCGTTCGAGACGTTCAGCGCGGGCCCCATTGCCCGGAACACGGCCGCATTGCGATCAGCAAGCTCCTGCGTGGTAATCCCCTCCCGCGCCGCTGTTTGCAGCATTTTCTGGCCATGCTCGTCGGTGCCGGTCAGAAAAAACACGTCATATCCGTCAAGCCGCTTGAAACGCGCAATGGCATCGGTTGCAATCAGCTCGTAAGCGTGCCCGATATGCGGCGATCCATTCGGATATGAAATCGCCGTCGTAATGTAAAAACTCGGCTTGTCGGCCATTGCGCCCTCGATCAATTATCGCGTCTTCAGGCGGCGCGGGAAAGCCTGACCGCCTCGGCCAGATCCGCAAAGAGCGATATGACAAAGGGGCGGCGGTCGAGATTGAACATGGCAACATCCCGTGCCGACCGCGTGCCCTTTTCCCACACCTCTGCCAGTGGCGCAAGGATCGATGCGCCCTCGCCCGCCCGTCGTCCGCACTCGGCCACAATCCAGTCCGTCACGAAAGTAACGACAAGATCGAAACTTTGATCCTGCTCCCGCCCAATGAGTGTGTCGGCCAGTTGCGCAACCGCTTGCCTGTTGAGTTCAGGCAGCCGATCGAGAATGCCCGTGACCTTTTCTCCCAAGGATAGCAATTTCGCATCCAGAAACTGCATCGCATTCCGGATCGATCCTTCCGACAACTCCGCCGCTTTCCGCAAAAGGTCCGGAGACCCGCTCGCCGCATTGTCGCGCAAGATCGCCTCGACAATCTCGACTGCGAGCGGGTTGAGCATCAATTTACGGCATCTCGACCGGATTGTCGGTAATTGCCGCGCGGGATGATTGGCCAAGAGAAATATAATTGACCGTTCTGGCGGCTCCTCGATCATCTTCAACAGCGCAGTCGCCCCGTTCCGGTTCAGATCATCGGCGACATCGACAATGGCGATCCGCCACCCTCCCTCACCCGAGGTCGAACCGAAAAATCGCAATGCCTCGCGTACGAGATCAACCGAGATGAGCGTCGGTATTGTTTTTTTCTTCGGATCGATTTCACGCCGCACAATCATCAGATCGGGATGGGCCTGCGCCGTGATCCGCTGAATTACCGGCGTATTCGGGTTGGTGGCCAGGGACTTTGCGTTTTGAACAACACCCGATACGGGATCAGGATGGCTGAGAATAAATTTTGCCGCGCGGTAGGCCAAAGTCGCCTTCCCTGCCCCCTCAGGTCCGCCGATCAGCCATGCATGCGGCATACGCCCCGAGCGATAGGCTTCGAGTAAAACGCGCTCCGCCACGTCCTGCCCGAACAAACCATTCGTCACGCGCGGATGCGGAAACCCCGCCAATCTGTCGAGTTCGAGCACCTCTGCATCAGCCATGGGTCGCCCCTCCAAGCAGCCGCTCCGAAACGACCTCCCATATCCGTTGCCTGACGTGTTCCTCGTCGCCGCTGGCATCGATCACCGCAAATCGCTCAGGCGCTGCCTTTGCAAATCCGAGAAACGCGTCCCGCAAGTTTTCATGAAAATCGAGGGATTGTCGCTCGAATACGTCGGACTTCCCGTCTCCACGCCTTTGATGCGCCCGCTCTATCCCGATCTTTGCCGGAAGATCGAGCAAAAGCGTCAAATCCGGCACGGTCTGCCCCACCACGAGCCTTTCCATCACCGCCAATTGCGCGTCGCTCACCAGTCCAAGCGCACCCTGATAGGCCCGCGTTGAATCCGAGAACCGGTCGCACACCACCCAGATCCCCTTCGCGAGCGACGGCCGGATCAATGTGTCGAGATGGTCGTTTCGCGCCGCGTAAAACAACAAAGTTTCGGTAAACGCCGATAGCTCTGGCCGCTCCGGATCAAGAATCGATTTGCGGATATATTCCGCCCCGATCGAGCCACCCGGCTCCCGCGTTGCCACAGCCCCGACACCTGACGCCGCAAGCCCCGCCACCAGATGACGCGATTGCGTCGATTTACCCGTCCCCTCCCCGCCCTCGAGCGTGATGAAACGGGCCGGGCCAGAATATTTGCGAGGAGTTTTCAAACGTTCCGACCCGTTCTGTCATGACACAGGCCAACTTGAACCACGCCACAAAGCCAAATTCAAGCGCGATACAGCCTGCTCGCAAGGCGGCGGGTCCTCCGCCGTCAGATCAGAACGACGTGTCGTTCGGGCGCGGCAGCGGAATCGGAACAACTGCCGCCGAGGCGAATGCGCCACTGGCGAGCGAAGGCGTCCCGAGAACGGCCCTTTGTGCCGCGGCGAGCCGCGCAGGTGCCCAGTTCATGAGCGGCCGCACGGGCGGAAGCGGAATGTCACCGAAAACAGGATCACCCGGCGATCCGAAAGCGGCCAGAATAATGGGTTCCCTGGGCTGCTCGTCGGCCTTGTCCGGGGTGGCGGCCAGAAGTTCCGGAATAAAATCGGTTGCAATGCTTGCAACCTGCACCGGCGCCGTATCCCTGATCAGCGACGCCGGACGACCGTCTGTCGTCAGGCTTGCCATCAGGATCGCATCATCACTTCCCTCGACAGATGCACGGCCCAGATAGTCGACTTTCACGTTCGCAACGCCCTTGCGCTTGAAGTTCAGCGCCTCGGCTACACGCTCCGACACATCGATCAGACGGTTTTTGTGATAAGGTCCGCGATCATTGACGCGGGCCACGATCGAGCGACCGTTTTCAATATTTGTCACGCGGATATAACTCGGCAGCGGCATGGTCGGATGCGCCGCCGTTACCGAATTGTAATCGAATACTTCGCCATTGGCTGTCTGGCGACCGTGGAACGCATCACCATACCATGAGGCAAGCCCCCTGGCGGAATAATTCGTCATGTCCCTCGGCGTGTAAAGCTTGCCGGCCACCACATAAGGCTTGCCGATCTTCTCGAAGCCGCCGCCTTTTGGGATTTCCTGTCCCTTTGCCACAACGCGCGGGCTGGGTCTTACGCCATATTTCGGATCAATGCCCGCGCGCTGGCCGTTTCCGCAATTTGCGACGATCAGACCAAGCCCGATCACGGACAGCAACCGGAAAACGCCGCTCACGCTCGGGGTGCAGGAATATGGTGCTACGAGAGAAAAGGCCCTGACCGGCCATCGTGACTTTGCTTTCAAACCGTTTTTCCACTCTTGTCGGGCGCCGTACTTGGCGCCGGAATGATCAGGGTCGGCGTGCAACGTTCTTAGTCGTCAAACGTTAGCGACAGCTTAACCCGATCGTCTGCTGATGACAAGAGCCGCGCTTCATTGAAATCATTGATGAATTTCTGAAACCTACCGGCTGAAGCAAGGGAAAAAGACCTCGTTGTACGCCAAATTCCCTCCCTGCTCCTCTCAATCCTGCTGAGTCGCAACCTCCGCGTCACCGATCCTTGCCGTGCCCTTTTCGCCGTCGTCGCGGAACCACGCCAGCTTGTCGCCCTGCAGTTTGCGCAACTCGAAACAGAATTTCCTGCCGTCATACCAGCTCGTCCATTGCTGGCAGAGCAGTGTTTCCTTCTCGATCCACCATTTTCCGCTGTCGGTCGGCCGGAGAAACCGCCCGAGCCCGACGGCCTCGCCCGAGCCGTCGACTCTGCCGTCGCGCTGGTAATAGAGTGGAAATTCACCGCCGAACGGGATAGCGAGATAGATCCGCTTGCCGCTGACAGTCTCCCGGATGGCCTCCCCTGTCAACAATGTTCCCTCGTCAGCCCGCGCAACCGCCCCCGTGAGCGCTGCAAAACCGATAAAAGTGATTGCCGCACTCCGGATAAATGCATATAACCGCGCCATTCTGCTAACCTCGAAATAATGAACCTTTGAGACGATTACGCACCCGGGACGGGATCGGTTCTCCTGCTGCGGGAAAATACGGCATTCGGAGATCGGCAACGGACGGCTGCATCCCCGAACGACGATCCGGTTTGAAAGCGTGGCCGCCGCGTCCTCCGAAGCTGCAAGCGCAGGGGAAGTTAGTTTAAGGCAGCAGTCTTGACAACGGATGAAGGTTGGAAGGTTTTAAGGTCGACGAAAGGCAAATTTGATACGGAGGAATGGCCGAGTGGTTTAAGGCAGCAGTCTTGAAAACTGCCGTACTCGTAAGGGTACCGTGAGTTCGAATCTCACTTCCTCCGCCACCACCCAGTTCGAATGG
>JBJTDR010000021.1:0-17465 GCA_046092445.1 Hyphomicrobiales bacterium
AGATATCTCCCAGCTGCCTATGCAGCCGCTCGGAAGGCCGGTGCTGTTGTGATTGCCGACGAAGTGCAAATCGGCTTTGGCCGTGTCGGGGATCACTTCTGGGGCTTCGAAGGTGACGGGGCCGTTCCTGATATCGTCACCATGGGTAAGCCAATTGGAAACGGACATCCTGTGGCAGCAGTTGTTACGACGCGTGAGATTGCTGAAAGCTTCAACAATGGTATGGAATATTTCAATACGTTTGGTGGGTCCGCAGTATCGTGTTCAGTCGGCTTGAAAGTGTTGGAAATCATCCGACGCGACCATTTACGTGAAAATGCATTGATGCTTGGCAATGATCTAACAGCTCGGATGCGAAGGCTCATGGATCGCCATCCGCGGATTGGCGATGTCCGCGGTCGTGGACTGATGCTCGGTATTGAACTCGTGGAAAATCGTGTGAGCAAGGTTCCAGCGACGGCTTATGCCGGACGAATTGTCGAAAAATGCAAGGAATATGGCGTGTTATTGGGAACAGATGGTCCGCATGACAATGTCATCAAGATGCGCCCGGCGATGGTGTTCACGGCTGAGCATGCCGACCTGTTGATGCAAGTCCTCGAAAAGGCATTTGATGCGGTTGAATGAATAATGTTGTGTCACCAAGCGATAGTGGAGCCGTCATAAGCCAGAAATGCTCCACTATCTCCAGCCGTGAGCGTTGAGAGTACGCGTCCCATGCCAGCAACACTCTCCGCGGTTGAAATTTCGGCATGGTGGCCACCCATGTCCGTTCTGACCCAACCCTGATGCAGTGAAACAAAGGTTAGCGTCCGAAATTCTTAAGCCAGTTTTGCATTTGCCATATTGAGCGCGGATTTCGAACTGCGATAAGCGTAGTCGCCGTCATCGTTATTTCCGTCTGTGATGGATCCGGCCCTGCTGCTGATCATTGCGACCGTTCGACCCCGCCCCAACGCGAGGGCTGGCATTAGTGCGCGGGTGAGCAAGAGCGGTGCAAGCACATTCACCTTCATCGTCACGAGGAAGTCATCAGGATCAATATCTGCAAGACCACCAATGTGGCCTCGAACGGCGGCATTGTTGATCACAAGGTCTATTGCGCGCCCGGAGAGCCTGTCGCCGAGTGACTCTATTGAGGTGGAGCTCGCGACATCAAGTAGCTCGATTTCAACAGCGACATCCAATGCTTGCACCGCATCTAAGGACGACGAACTCCGACAACAGGCAATGATTTCGTAGCCAATTGCTGCATATTGGCAGACAAACTCTAGTCCAATTCCGCGATTTGCCCCCGTAATCAGGATTGTGGAGCTAGGGTCGAATATCATGAGTCTGAACATTTTTTCGCAATAATCGCAAAAATTTCACCGCTGTCTTTGATGCGGCGTCTCTGGGTTTCAAAATCAACATGAACAATGCCGAAGGGAATAGTGTAACCGTACGCCCATTCAAAATTGTCCATCAGAGTCCAGACGAAATATCCTTTCACCGGAACACCATCCTTAGCTGCACGCGCAATCTGGGAAAGGTGATCAACAAGATATTTTCCACGAGCAGGATCATGTATTTCACCTTCATCCGTAACAATTTCATGTGCAAGAGCAAGGCCATTCTCGGAAATGAAGATTTCCTTTGGAGCATAATTTTGTTGCACATACTGCAACACATCATAGACGCATTCGGGCCAGATTTCGTAATTGACGGCGGAATAGTTGCCGGGTGGGCTAACACGCTGAAAATTCAGAGGTGGTAGTTCTGTACCTTCTGCCATAATCGATCGTCGATAAATGTTGATACCAAGATAGTCGATTGGCGCAGCAATGATCTGACTGTCACTAGTCTTGATCTCAGGCAGGAGATCGCCACAAATGTTTAGCATGTCTTCGGGATACGCACCTTTGAACACTGCATCAAGGAACCAACGATTTTGCGCGCCATCGAAGCGTTTTGCAGCCGCAACGTCAGATTCAGAGGCGGTTGCCGGGGTAACAATATTCAAATCTAACACAATACCGACAGCCGCTTTTGCTGCATTCGCTCCAATCAATGGGACTGCTAGTCCATGTCCCAGTAGCGCGTGATGGCTCGAGACCAAGCCGCCACGTGCGCCATCGCTAAGGCCAGGCGCGTCTTGTCCAGTTGCATAGCCTGACCAGCAGAATGTCCACGGTTCGTTGAGTGTTGTCCAATGTTTGACGCGATCACCAAATGCACGGCTGACAACGTCGGCGTAGTTGGCGAAATGATAAGCGGTGTCACGATTATACCAACCGCCCTCATCCTGCAGGAGTTGCGGTAGATCCCAGTGATAAAGGGTTAGAAAAGGTACTATACGCGCTTCAAGAAGCTTGTCGATGAGGCATGAATAAAAATCCAAGCCGGCCTGATTAATGGGGCCACTTCCGTCAGGAATGATACGTGTCCAAGCTGTTGAAAAGCGATAGGCTGAGAGACCCAACTGTTTCATGAGGGCAATGTCTTCACTCATGCGGTGATAGTGGTCACAGGCGATATCGCCAGAAGATCCGTCGATTATCGCGCCGGGCTTCTTTGTAAAGCGATCCCAGATGCTTTCACCCTTTCCGTCGCAGACAGGGGCGCCTTCGATCTGATACGCACAGGTCGCCGCACCCACGAGAAATTGACGTGGTAAGTTTAACGCGCGGGCAGACTGCACTAGCGCATCAAAACTCTCAACGTGATTTGACATCATATTTTCTTTCAATAAATCCGATAAGACTCGCCGCTGCCAACGTCAGGCAGACATAGAGAAGAGCAGCAGAGTTGAAGGGCGCAAACGGCAGAAAGCTGGCGGACTGGAATTCGCGCATGCGCTGGGTCATATCTCGAACCGAGAGGATCGAGAGCAACGATGTATCCTTGAGCATCGCGATGAATTCATTACCCAATGGCGGAATAACGATGCGTAGCGCCTGCGGCAAAACGACTAAACGCGCCAACTGCCAGGTGCTCAATCCGAGTGATCGTGCGGCTTCGATCTGGCTGCGCGGAATGGCTTCGATGCCCGCACGGAATATTTCCGCGAGATACGCTGAATAACCAATGGCAATTGCGATAACGCCGCGGAGAACATTTGGAAGATCAATCGCCCCATGAGTAACGTCCTTGAGCGAACCTGCGAGCGGCAGGCCAATGAAAAGAATGATCACGAGCATGGGAATGCCGCGGACGGTGTCGATAAAGAACTCTGCGCTAACGGAAAGCGGATGACGGCGATGCTGGTAAGCGCTGATCGTTAGGAGACCAAGTAACAATCCACCGACAAGTAGGGCAATGGCTGGTGTCTGAAACTGGTCCGGAAGGAACTCGGTTCGCCAGATTTCAGTTGAGTCATTGGGTGTGAAGTCAATTGGAAGGAAGACTGCTGATACCTCTTTCCCATCTGCAAGCAATTTTAGCGCATGTTCTGGTGATGCTGCGCTTCTTAGTCCGATTTCCTGAGTAATCGAGTCGTCAAACTGGCCATACCGAATAGCATCTACGAGTGATTTTGGTGTCCCCTTGATGATTGCTACGCTTTTCTCGAGGCTGCCTGCCAACACATAAGTCGTTTTGGGCTGGAGATAGAACGCGAGAGCGCTGGCAAGCATCATGCTCGAGGCGGTGGCATAAACTGCAATCGTGTGACGCTTTAGTGCCATACCGAGCATGCTTGCCCAGATTAAACCGAGAAGCGCTGCAAGGAGATATGCAAAGAGACCAGCACGAAGTGTGGTGAAAAGTCCGGACGCAAAGCCGAGATGCGCTACGAGCAAGAGAAAGAGCACCCCGCCGCCGTTTACAATGAAAAGTATAATGACTGCGAAACGAACAAGGAAGCTTTCGCGAGACGAGAACATAAGCAGAATTAGTGCCGATAATATCGTCGAGAAGGCTGCATATACCCACGCTAATTGGCTGAAAACATTGGAAACGTTCAGCAGTGCTTCAATAGTAAGGCGTCTTGGAGTTACCGCAGGGATAACAATGTTCGATTGGGTCGGATCGACCAGATTTGCAACGATTGAGCCAATAAACATTGAAATGTCTGCAAAAGCAGCGAGATAATATGCAAAGATAATATTTAAAAACATTGCTGAAAACGCGATCACACGATGTCGCCGTGAATTAAAACTATTCCTGAATGAAAAGAAGGGCAGCACGCTTCCGAAAAATAGCAGTGCGAACAGCAAAGCTGCACTCAGCAATAAGTCCGTTGCCCCGCTCTCTACGCCAAGAATTGCTATGAAAGAACGGCGATAATTCGGGACGTAATGGAAAAGATAAATGATGAATGGTAATGCAGCAAAAATCACAAGATTACTCGGACGCACACGTGCCAAGCGAGCCATCATGTTGATACCAACCACTATCCGGATGCGACAACCGGCCCAGAATTATTCCAGGCCGGTTGACTATAATGTCAATCTTATTTGGTAGATTAGTTGGCGGCACCCCAATACTTGGCAACAAGTTTGTCAACCGTGCCGTCCGCTTTTATCGCCTTCAATCCTTCATTGAACGCATCACGCCGCGGGTCGCCTTTTTTGAAAACGAGACCCAATGGATCGGACTTCAAACCTTTGATTCCTACGACAAGTTCGCCAGCAAATTCCTTTTCGTAAGCTACTGCGCTTGTACCATCAATGATCACGCCCCTGACGTCACCATTTTTAAGGGCAACAACAGCACCTGTGAACGTATCGTAAAGTGCGACATTATCACGTCCGAGGAGTTCTTCCGCCAATGTTGCGTTGGTTGTTGCCGTTTGAGCGGCGAGTTTAAAGCCCTTTTTCTTAAAATCCTCAATTGTAAGGCCTTCATCTGCAACCCGAATCAGTACCGCCTGACTAACGATAAGGTACGGCTCAGTAAAATCCATCGTCTGTTTGCGCTCGTCAGTGATCGAGACCCCCGATGCAACGAGATCAAAGCCTCCCTGTTGCAGAGCGCCAAATATGCCGTCCCATGCCGTCGTGACAAATTCGGCTTTGCAGTTGATCTTCG
This sequence comes from Hyphomicrobiales bacterium, assembly GCA_046092445.1. Classification (GTDB taxonomy): domain Bacteria; phylum Pseudomonadota; class Alphaproteobacteria; order Rhizobiales; family Beijerinckiaceae; genus CAIUPE01. The sequence goes on from JBJTDR010000021.1 coordinate 5,011, forward strand.
AGCAGATTGCGTTCACCAGATCTACATCGAAGCCGACAATTTGTCCTGTCGTGGGATCAACGGTTTCCATTGGTGGATAGGTGGTGTCTGATCCTACTCGAAGAACTTTTCCACCGAGATCCGTAGCGGCAGCTGAGCCAAACATAAAAAGCGAAAAAATGATCGCAGAAAAAAAGAGATTAGTCATATCCTGTTCTCCGAGGTCGAATTTCAAGCGCACAGTCTCTTGCATCAGTAAAGAGACACCAATTCACCGAGTAGGCAAGGGCCTTTGTTCATATTCTCCACCGAAGCAGTCTATTTTTTGATCGCTGCAAGAAGTTGCGCTCAACTTTCACAAACCGTTTTTGTCATGCATTGGTGATTTTTAGACCATCCTGCTACCAGAACATTTTTTCCATACATTTGCGTCCTGTCAATCTCCGAGCTGACCTGAAAAATCCGGGGTAAAAATTTTTTTGAAAATTCCTCAAAATTTTGCTTGCAATGTATCGGACAAATTACCTATATTGCCATTAGGTACAGATTATTGTCTTATATCAGAACAATGGATGGTATTCATTATGGCTCTACCAAACGAGACGTCAATGTTAACACACGGCCAGATCTGGGCCGCTATTGATAGCTTGGCCGGCCGGAACGGGCTTTCCGTTTCAGGCCTTGCTAAACGTGCAGGACTTGATCCGACCACATTCAACAAATCAAAACGAATGTCACGTGATGGACGATTGAGATGGCCCTCCACCGAATCAATCTCGAAAATCCTATCATCGACCCGCATGGACCTTGATGGCTTCATTTCGTTGATCCAAGCTGATAGGCCGCCCCGTTCTTCGAGGGTTCTTCCGCTTGTAACGTATTCGAAATTTTTGACCGCATTCGACGCAGCCGGTAATCCGACAGGTGAGGATTGGGACGAAATTGAATTTCCGGACCTGCCTATCGATCTTGTTTTCGCCATTGAGCTCGATAGCGACGCTTTGCTTCCCATGTATCGCGAGAATGATATTCTAATAGCATCGCCCACCGTCCCCGTTCGAAGAGGTGATCGAGTTCTCATCAGACTAAAAAATGATGATCTCGTTGCTGGTATTCTCAAGCGTAAGACCAACAGGACGATTGATATCGATCTTCCGAAACGGGGTGCAGCTGAACGAAATTATGCTGTTGTAGATGTCATTTCCGTTAATAGAATATTGTGGGCCAGCCAATGAAATTGAAGCTCGTGTGATTTTTCTTAGATATCCTTCGCTTGTCGTGAGATTTCAAAGTCATCAGCTTGTGCAGATATCAGGTCACCTTTTAAGGCTTTCAGAATAAGACTTCGAGTAGCAGAAACACTGTAGAGCGCGGCAAACGATCCAAATCGGGGACCGCGCTCTGCACCAAGGAGAACTTGATAGAGCGTAGAAAACCATTGCTGAGAAACGCCGGGTCGACCGTCTGGGCTCTTCGTCTTGCCAGTTAAATCCGGGAAATGTTTTCGACCTATTTCATAAACGATCGACTGTAGCGTTCCTCCATCGGTAGAATCTTCATGAGCTCTGAATGCGTCGGCAAGTTCTAGTAACGCTGTGTGCTCAACTGGATTCGGTAACCTGTAGGATCGCGTCGGCCTAACAAAGTCACGGTAGTACGCAACTGCATAACTCACCATCTGATCGAGTTTTGGATGGTTTTCCGCTGAAGCGTCTGGGGCGTAACGACGGATGAACCCCCAAAGAACCTGTTTGTCGTCGGAGTTCGCGACGGCAACAAGGTTCAGTAACATTCCAAATGAGACAGCGAAAGCATGTCCGTCGATGTCAGAAATAGTCTCCGCCCTAGGTGGGCAGCCATTGTGAATATGCCAAGCTGGATTCCCCAACTTTTCTTTCGCCGTTTGTAACGGGAATTTCTCGAGTGACGCCAGATAATCATCAACTTGTCGAGGTATAACGTCAAAGTAGAGCTTTTTGGCTTCGCGCGGTTTTGAATACATGAAGTGTGAGAGGCTTTCCGGGCTCGCATAGGTTAGCCACTCTTCAATCGATAGGCCATTTCCTTTCGATTTTGAAATTTTTTGACCTCTTTCATCCAGAAACAGTTCATAATTGAAGCCTTCGGGGCTCTCTTGGCCGAGTGTTCTGCAAATCCGAGCGGATAGCTTGACGCTGTCGATCAGATCCTTCCCAGCCATCTCGTAATCAATACCGAGAGCAACCCAACGCATCGCCCAATCCGGCTTCCACTGAAGTTTGCAGCGACCACCAGTGACCGGAGTTTCAAAACGTTCTCCATTCGCCGGGTCACGCCAGACAAGTGTTCCAGCCCGACGATTAATATCGTCAATAGGCACTTGCAGTACATGACCGGACTCCGGGTGAATCGGCAAAAATGGTGAGTAGCTTTGCGCACGCTCCTCCCGCAGTGACGGCAGCATTATATCCATCACCTCATCATAATGTTGTAGAACACGAAGCAAGGTTTTATCGAAGAGCCCTGTCGTGTAAGCCTCTGTTGCCGACATAAACTCATACTCAAATTCGAAGCGATCAAGAAATGCACGCAGCCGCGCGTTATTATGGGCTCCAAAACTGTCATGAGTACCGAAAGGGTCAGGAACTTTTGTAAGAGGTTTACCCAAATGCGGGGCAATCATTTCTTTGTTTGGGATATTATCCGGAACTTTGCGTAAGCCATCCATGTCATCGGAAAATGCGATTAGACGAGTCTGTATTTTGTCTTCAGTCATAACTCGGAATGCATTTCGAACCATGGTCGTACGTGCAACTTCTCCAAATGTGCCAATATGGGGGAGCCCAGATGGCCCATAGCCAGTTTCAAAAATCACCGATTTCTGGCCCGTGCTTCGAATACGCTCAACGAGTTTTTTGGCTTCTTCGAATGGCCAAGCATTGGAGAACTTCGCGGCTTCAGATACGCTTTGCTCAAGATTTCTTTCTGATGGAGTCATAGTCGGCTTTCGGATTTCACAAGTGGCGAAAGTCTTTGTTGAATTGCTCGTGAACTTCCAAACAGTAGGAAGCTCGGTTGTTCAGGTCAATCGTCGCGAGTAGAAAATTTTTGAAATGTCAACTGTACAAAAGGACAGTCAATTGGGCTTATTCGCTCAAAAAACTGTATTTTTGTACAGTTATACGAAGTGAGATTTTCACCGATAATCGCCAAGTCGAAATCAAATCGAATTGGCAAGAAAATGAGTTCCAGCGGTTCCGAGCCTCCAATACCACCCGAAGATTGCGAGAAGCAAGACGCATCAGAACAGAGCGAAAATGCGTCCCGTACTCTATTACCCTCTAAAGATATCATGACGCTGCACGCCGAAGTTACTAGGTCGGCGGTTCCAGTGCCCAACTGTGCAACCCTTCCCGCTAGTATTGCCCACCTTAGCGAATACGGTGTTCCGATGGATGTTATCCGGAAGGGTATTACGAGGGCTGAGCAGCTCGGCATGCCAGTTGCGGATGTCATGATTGCGGAGGGTATGATCGGTGAAATCACATTTTATCGATCGCTTTCGAATTTGCTTGGATTGGAATTTGATTTTCTTCATCAACAAATTCGCATAGATGAGGATGGATATAATGCAATCGACGCTGGGGTTTTATCAGTAATTAGTTTGAACGGAGAAAGACACTTTGCTTTGGCCCCGACCGGTGCAACCATCGAAGTTGCGATTTCAGTCTTCAGTCCGGCTCAACGGTCATCATCAACCAGAGCAATCGTGACGGTACCTTCAAATTTCGTAAACTTTGTCAGAAACATAACGAGCAGAGAGACGGCGGAGTATACGACGAAACGTCTGCAGAGGTCCCATCCGGAATGGTCAGCAGTAAATATAAGCACGCGAAAAGCAATAACTGCATTTTCGGCAGTCTTGTTCACAACCATAATTGGAGGAGTCTTGTATCCGTCGATCTGGCACCTATCATTGCTTGCCCTGACCGCCTTCCCAATTCTTCCAGCTTTGTTATTAAAGGTTTATTTACTTGTTAAGCAATTTCGGCGACCTGCACTTCCGAAGCCCGAACCGCTGAGTGACAAGGATTTACCCATCTACACGGTTCTTGTACCGTTATACCGCGAAGCAGATGTTGTCGCTCAGCTTGTGGCAGCTATTTTGGCAATAGATTATCCTCGTTCGAAACTCGATGTAAAAATATTGCTGGAGGAGGACGATAAAGCCACAATTGCCCGCGTCCGGGATATTGCGACACATCGTATCTTCGAGATCATTATTTGCCCTGTCGGCCAACCCCGAACCAAACCCCGAGCTTTGGATATTGGCCTGTTCCATGCGCGGGGAGAATGCGTCGTCGTTTATGACGCGGAGGATGTCCCTGAGCCCGGGCAATTGAAACTCGCGGCCGCATATTTTGCCGCCTCAGATCGCAAGTTGGGTTGTCTTCAGTGCCGGTTAGCAATAGAGAATCTTTCGGAGTCTTGGCTGGCAAGGATGTTTGCGTTCGAGTACGCGCGACTGTTTGATCTGACTGTCCCCCTATTGGCAGCATCAGGCATTCCTATTCCGCTCGGCGGAACATCGAATCATTTCAGACGAGAAGTTCTCGAGCAATTGGTAGGTTGGGATCCTTGGAATGTTACAGAGGATGCGGATATCGGGCTGCGCTTGGCTCGTCTAGGTTACTCTGTCGAAGATTTGCCGTCCTCCACTCTTGAGGAGGCGCCTTTCAGGCTTACGCAATGGTTTGATCAGCGGACGAGGTGGATGAAGGGATGGATACAGACGGCACTTGTTCATTCTCGAAATCCATTGAAGCTTGCAAAGAAAATCGGATGTTGGAGGGCAACACTTGTCGTTCTGACTGCTACGCATTCAATTGTATCCGCACTTTTCCATCCGCTTCTTTTGATTGTTATCAGCCTTGCTGTGGAGGCCTCCAATAATTTTCGTTCGGATTCATACTTCGGCTTGTGGATCATGGGACCAATGATTGTTTTGAGCGGTGGGATTTGTCTTGCGTTCCAGATCGAGGGCGCTCGCCTTCGGCGAATTCAACTCAAGTGGACCGATATACCGATGTTTTTCATCTACTCGCTGCTGATCACGGGCGCTGCTTGGCGTGGCCTCATCGAGTTCGCATTCGCCCCATCACTCTGGCGAAAGACGCCGCATGGTCTCACCAAGATCTCAAGAACGATATTCAACAACTGGCGTCAAAAATAAGCTTTGATCTGTTTCGCAAGTTCTTCTGGCGGTCGATCGAAATTCAGGCTCGAAACGAAGCGTCCTTTTGCGTCCATCAAATAGACAAGTGATGTATGGTCCATTGTGTAGTTGCCGTTTTCCATAGGAATTTTGCGAGCAAAAGCGCGATAGGCTTTCATGGCTTGTGCAACTGCGTCTAATGAGCCGGTCAAACCGACGATATTCGGATCAAAACTCGATAGATACGTTTTGAGGAGTTCCTGAGTATCTCGTTCGGGATCCACGGTGATAAAGAATGCCTTGAGCCTGTCACGATAGGGTCCCAGTGCCGAATAAATCTGGCCAATGTCAAAAAGTGCTGTCGGGCAAATGTCGGGACAGTGGGTAAACCCAAAGAAAACAACACTCGGCCCACCTGCAAGATCTCGCTCTGTAACCGTTCGACCGTCCTCAGCGATAAGCGAGAATTCACCGCCAATCGCAGATGTTCCCTGTTCGGCGCCTCGTTGGAAGATAATTAAGGCCCCAATAAGGAGTGTGATCGCTGCAATTGTAATGCTTATAACTGGAAGTAGAACGTGGCGCGGCAGTTTCAACATTCATTTTTTCCGATCAAATGCTCATACGACACCATCCGATCGCGTGCAACTATCAATTCTGGCAAAATTGGAGCGGGCGATGAGAATCGAACTCACGACATACAGCTTGGGAAGCTGTCGTTCTACCACTGAACTACGCCCGCACTCGGTTGCTTTTATTTATCGGAGGCAACTTCTGCAAGTCTATATGCCGCCAAATCCAATTTGTTTGAAATGTTTTGATAGCTTCAGACCTTGCGCTTGATAATTCGATCCGAGACCAGATCCATATAGTTGATCCGGAGCGGCTTCCATCCGCTCATAAACTAGACGTCCTACTGTTTGTCCATCTTCAAGTATAAACGGAACATCGCGGGAGCGGACTTCTAATACCGCGCGACTGCCGGATCCGCCACTTTCAGCGTAGCCGAAGCCTGGATCAAAAAAGCCCGCATAATGAACGCGAAACTCACCCACTAAAGGATCAAATGGGGTCATCTCAGCTGCGTGATCCGGAGGGACATGAACAGCTTCCTTGGATGCAAGGATATAAAACTGACCTGGGTCCAAAACAATGTCCCTCTCGCTGCGCGCATAGAGTTGTTCCCAGTATTCGTCAACATCATAAGCACCAACTCGATCAATATCGACCAGACCCGTATGTTTTTTGGCACGATACCCAACCAATTTATCAGGACCAAACCCGGCGAGATCGACGCTGACTGCAATTCCGTTCTGGATCGAAGGTTCCGACGTGGTGACCAAACGCGCACGCCGATCAAGTGCGCTCAGCTCCTGATCAGTCAGCCGAACGTCGCCTTTCCTGAACCGAAGTTGTGACAAGCGTGACCCGGTTCGGACGAGGACCGGGAATGTCCTCGGTGAAATTTCGAGAAAGAGTGGCCCTTGATAGCCGGCCTCGATCTGATCAAACTCACGCACTCGGTCAGCAATAACCCGCGTGAATACGTCGAGACGCCCTGTTGAACTCTTCGGATTGGCTGCCGCGTGCAAATCACGCGGAAGCGCGACGCTCTCGTCAACTTCGGCAACATAGACAGCACCTGTCTCGAGCACTGCCCCGCTGGTCAGGTCGATTTCATGTAAAGCAATACGTTCCAAAAGTTCGCGCACGCTCCGATTGGGACCAGGAAGAGAACTTGCGCGGACTCGCCATACACGGCGGCCGAGCCGAAGATCCAAGCTAGCAGGTTGGATCTGAGCGTTCACGAGTGGGATATCCGACTTGATAATGCCGGAGTCTTGAAGCACTCTGATCGCCTGAGAAGGCAAAATGCCGGATGAACTGCTCACAAATTGCCTCGTCCGCTATCTATCATTCTGCCGCCCGGCTTACAAAACGGGACTCTGCGGCTGTTTCCGCATCATCGACAGTTTTTAGTGCTTCAGGATGCGGCATCGAGACAATGTTGTAACCCGAGTCCACAAAATGAATTTCTCCTGTCACGCCACTCGAGAGGTCAGATAACAAGTAAAGAGCTGAGCCTCCAACTTCGTCAATCGAAACTGTTCGACGCAAAGGGGCATGCCGACGCTGATAATTAAACATCAGACGCGCATCTGCAATTCCAGCGCCTGCAAGTGTCCGGACCGGTCCCGCTGAGATTGCGTTCACTCGAATGTTTGCGGGACCATAATCCGCTGCGAGATATCGCACGGACGCCTCAAGTGCAGCCTTTGCTATTCCCATGACGTTGTAATTCGGCATGACCCGCGTCGAACCGCCATAAGTCAGGGTCATTATTGACCCCCCGGCTGTCATCAGTGCTGCTGCACGCTTCACGACTTCAATGAATGAGAAACACGAAATTGTCATTGTGCGAATAAAGTTTTCACGGCTTGTATCCGCAAATCGGCCTTTTAATTCATTCTTGTCTGAGTAGGCAATCGCATGAACTATAAAATCAATGTGACCCCATTCCTGTTGCAACTGTGCAAAAAGTTCGTCCAGCGAGTTAAGGTCCTCGACATCACAGGGTAAAATGAGGTTCGAGCCGATACTGGATGCGAGCGGCTCAACCCGCTTCTTCAAGGAATCGCCCTGATACGAAAAGGCCAGTGCTGCACCATGATAGGCAAGCTTTTTTGCGATACCCCATGCAATCGAATGGTCATTTGCCACACCCATGACGAGACCGCGCTTGTTTTTCATGATTGCTGTCATCAAAAACTCCTGCCATTTGATTGAAACTCGGGAATCATTCGTTGCGGCTTTCAAGCATCGATATGTTTGAATGCCAGTGTTGCGTTTGTACCACCGAAGCCGAATGAATTCGACAGAAACGCGCCAATTTTTGCTCGGTCAATTCGCTTTCGGACAATCGGCAAATCTGCGAAAACGGGATCTACTTCTTCAATATTGGCACTTTCACAGATGAATCCGTTATTCATCATCAAGATTGAGTAAATTGCTTCCTGGACGCCCGTTGCACCGAGGGAGTGCCCTGTCAGTGATTTTGTTGCCGAGATTGGTGGACAATTTGAACCAAACACTTCCCGCACAGCTTCCATCTCTCTGAGATCACCGACCGGTGTCGATGTCGCATGGGGATTAATATAGTCAATCGGTATGCGCACTTTAGCCAAAGCTTGCCGCATGCATCGTACAGCGCCTTCTCCGGAGGGGGCGACCATGTCATATCCATCCGACGTTGCGCCGTAGCCAGCAAGCTCCGCGTAAATTCTAGCTCCGCGTGACTTTGCGTGTTCAAGTTCTTCGAGCACGAGAACACCTGCGCCACCCGCAATGACGAAGCCATCGCGATTTTTATCGAATGCCCGAGACGATTTGGCCGGTGTGTCGTTGAAATTCGAAGACATAGCACCCATCGCGTCAAAAAGGACGGACATCGTCCAGTCCAATTCTTCGCATCCCCCGGCAAACATCACGTCCTGTTTGCCAAACTGGATCATTTCATAGGCATTGCCGATGCAATGATTTGATGTCGCGCACGCTGATGAAATCGAATAATTTACGCCCTTGATCTTGAACCACGTCGCGAGCGTCGCCGATGCCGTCGATGACATCGCTTTCGGAACGGCAAAAGGGCCAATTCTCTTTGGTCCTCTTTCGCGGGTGATATCGGCCGCTTCTACAATCGTTCGTGCAGAGGGGCCACCAGATCCCATAATAATTCCGGTTCTGTCATTCGAAATATCCGACTGATCGAGTCCGGAATCTGCGATGGCCTGATCCATTGCGACGTGATTCCAAGCGGTTCCGGCACCGTGGAAACGCATGGCACGCCGATCAACAACGAGAGAAGGATCTAGATCAGGTACGCCGTGGACCTGGCATCTGAACCCAAGTTCGCGGTAACTGTCTGCGGCGACGATGCCCGATCGAGCGTTGTACAGCGAAGAGAGAACTTCTTGAGTTGTACTGCCAATAGACGAGACTATCCCCATCCCGGTCACAACGACGCGTCTCATCACCTACTCTCCTTAAAATTTCAGTTACTCAAGTTTTCCTGAAAACTAAACGATATTGGCTTTAATATTCGAAACCGTTGATCCCTTCAAATACCACCAGCATTAAACAACCCAACCCTGAGATCCTTAGCTTCGTATATCGTTCGCCCATCGGCGAGCAGTCGCCCGTCGGCTACTCCCAAAATCAATTTCGAGCGAAAAACACGCTTCAGGCTGACCTGATATGTCACTGATTTCACCGATGGCACAACTTGATCTGAAAATTTCACCTCGCCGACGCCGAGCGCACGGCCACGTCCTTCTGCACCAAGCCAACCGAGATAGAACCCAGTGAGTTGCCAGAGAGCATCGAGACCCAAACAGCCCGGCATCACAGGATCGCCGACGAAATGGCATTGAAAAAACCACAAATCCGGCCTGATGGCCAATTCCGCAATGACAACTCCTTTCCCATATTCCCCTCCGGTTTCGGAAATCACCGAAATTCGATCGAACATCAACATCGGCGGTGCTGGCAACTGCGCGTTGCCTGGACCAAAGAGCTCACCTCGGCCACAGGCCAGAAGATCGTCATATTCAAAGCTCATCCGACGACTCATTGTATATTTAAACTCCATCCTTTGATCCGAATAATGTCACGATCATCTTGCAGCAATTCACTATGTTAACTAACACAGAGCCGTGCATTCTGATAGTAATCTATTTCGAGTAGTTTATGCCAGTTTGTATTCAATCAAAAGGGGTGATAGATTTGAAATAGGAGCAATTTCCATTCGTCGTGAAAATTTTTGTTGAAGAGGAACCCCATCTTGTCCGTGTTGACCAATTTCTATCGTGACGATCCTCGTACTCTGTCGCGTGGATGGAGTGCTAAAAGTGGCTGTGCATTCCACGACTTACGTCTCAAATTAAAAAATTGTGGGCTGAGACCAACGCGTCAGCGCGTTGGATTGGGATGGTTGCTTTTCGCCAAGGGCGACCGACACGTCACTGCTGAACTTTTGTTTGAAGAAGCGGTGAGGGCTCGCCTGCCAGTTTCACTGGCTACAGTCTACAACACTCTCCATCAATTTACTGAAGCTGGGTTGCTGCGCGAGATTGCAGTTGATGGAGCAAAAACGTATTTTGATACGAACACGGGCAACCATTATCACTTTCTTATTGAAGACACGAACACAATTGTTGATATTCAGGAAGCGAATATTGCAGTTTCTGCTTTGCCAAATCTTCCATTTGGAATGGAAATTTCACGAATTGATGTCGTCATTAGGCTTCGTCGCAAAGAAAATAGTATTTAGAGACCTTCGAGATATTCCCGAGTTTTGAACGTTAATCGATTTTTTCTTCCGGATAAGCACCCCAAAGTCGCTCCTGTCTGACAAACCCGGAAAAACCCTCTCCGCTAACCGAACACCATTTCCCGTCGCACTTCTTCAGATTTGCCAATACTCCGGACGAGAGTTGAGCACTCAGCGCGGACTGGTTGTCCGGCTTCACGTGAAGTTGGGAGACACCCTGACTCAGCCAGGGTGTAATGAGCGCAGTACGTCGCGAGGAAATCAGATTGGCCATAACCCAGCCTTCGATACCGGATGAGTCACGGATCCGACGCCATGTCTCAAACTCGGCTGTTACCTCTACAGGCAACCCAGCCTTTTGATAAATCCATTTTATTTCATGTTCTTTAGATGGTCCGGCGCGCATGTTGACCCGATCAACTTTGAGGCTCACATAACGGGGAATGGGCAATTTTGTTTCTGTGCCAATACCGATCTCTGAAGCTGAAACGAACACAGCTCCCAGCATTGTCAGAATAAGGCCCAGGAAGAATAATCCGAACTTGCGTATCATTACATAAGATACCGATCATAATTGGCAGTTTAAAGCCTTCGATATGGATTGATGGTTGCCTCTGATGAGACCTACCCCTATTCCAAATCTGCTAAGGTTTCTCCTTGTCTTTCATTTATTGCTAATGAAGAGTAAATGACCGCCGAGTGCACTGGAAGAAAGCATTTTGGAGCTTAAAATGAACAAGAAAAAGCCCCTCGTAATTGTAACGCGCAAGCTTCCGGATTTAATCGAGACACGGATGCGGGAACTTTTCAATGCATATCTGAATCTTGATGATGCCCCGATGTCGAAGGCGGCGCTGATTGATGCTGCGAAGACTGCCGATTTTATAGTACCAACTTTAACGGACAAGATTGATGCGGACGTGATCGCAGCTGCCGGGCCGAACCTAAAACTGATCGCTAATTTCGGAAATGGTGTAGACCACATTGATATCGCTGCCGCGCAGGCCAAGGGCATTCAGGTGACGAATACTCCGGGCGTGCTTACTGACGACACCGCGGACATGACGATTGCGCTCATTTTAACAGTTGCACGCCGAATGACGGAGGGCGCGATGGTCATTTCGGAGCGTGCGTGGAAGGGGTGGTCCCCAACATGGATGCTTGGGCACCGTATAACGGGAAAGCGCCTTGGAATCGTTGGGATGGGCCGGATTGGACAGGCGGTGGCACGGCGGGCAAAAGCATTCGGCCTGCAAATCCATTATCATAATCGTCGGCGCGTGGATTCGGAGATTGAGGAAGGTCTGGAGGCAACCTATTGGGAGTCGCTCGACCAGATGTTGTCGCGGATGGATATCGTGTCGGTGAATTGCCCGCATACGCCTGCAACGTTTCACTTGCTTTCGGCGCGGCGCCTCAAGCTCTTGAAGCCGCATGCGATTGTCGTGAACACGGCCCGTAGCGAGATCATTGACGAGTCGGCGCTCACAAAAATGATCGAAAATGGCGAGATTTTGGGGGCAGGGCTTGACGTGTTCGAGCACGAACCGACGATTTCGCCAAGAATGCTGAAGCTCGTCAAGCAGCACAAGATTGTCGTATTGCCCCACATGGGCTCTGCGACGCTCGAGGGACGGCTTGAAATGGGTGATAAGGTCATCATCAACATCAAGGCGATGGTTGACGGCCACAGGCCTCCTGATCGCGTTCTAGCGGCCATGCTTTAGGGCGTTGCCGCCGGTGGTTAGCCGACGGCTAAGTGATCAAAGGCCTTCGAACAAGGCTGTCGAGAGATAGCGCTCGGCGAAGGAAGCAATGATAATCACGATATTCTTGCCCTTTGATTCCGGGCGCGCGGCAATTTCGAGTGCGGCGGCAACGGCTGCACCCGATGAAATACCTGTGGGAATACCTTCGATGCGGGCAAGCAGTCGGGCTGTGTCGAAGGCTGTT
>JBJTDR010000022.1:0-18833 GCA_046092445.1 Hyphomicrobiales bacterium
GAACGGCCAGTGCATCGCATAGAGAAGACCCAGGGCTTCTGACACGCGGGGGATCAGAAAGTGCTTGGTGTTCTGGTGAGGATAGAGGCGGTTGATGTCCACGTCCCAGAGGTCAAACGGCGGTTCGCCCTCAGTGATCCAATGCGCCAACGCCATGCCCGCACCACCACCGGATTGAATGCCAATGGAGTTGAAGCCAGCGGCCACAAAAACACCCTTCACTTCCGGTGCAGGTCCAAGAATATAACGCTGATCAGCGGTGAAGCTCTCGGGGCCGCTGAAGAATTTACGGATTCCGACCTTTTCCAACGAAGGAATTCGCTTCATCGCGTCTTCCAGGATCGGCATGAAATGGTCAAAATCCTCGGGTAATTCCCCGAATTCGAAATCTTCAGGAATGCCATCAAGTGCCCAGGGCTTCGCAACCGGCTCGAACGCACCGAGTAGAAGCTTACCGGCGTCTTCCTTGTAATAGGCGCAATGGTCCATATCGCGCATGACGGGAAGATCCGGCGTCATGCCTTCCATCGGATCTGTGACGATGTAGAAATGCTCGCATGCCTGCAAGGGGACATCGACGCCGATGGTGCGGGCGAGCGAGCGTGTCCACATACCGCCTGCGATCACCACCTTGTCGGCTTTGATGATGCCTTCAGCGGTTTCAACGCCCGTGGCACGACCGTTCTCAACGATAATTCTTTCGACCAGCGTGTTTTCTTGGATTTTAACGCCCGACATGCGTGCGCCCTTGGCCAGCGCCATCGTCGTATCAATCGGATTACACTTGCCATCGGACGGATACCAGACCGCGCCGACGATATCGTCGACATTCATCAACGGCCATTTGGCCTGTGCTTCCTTGGGTGAAATCTCGTGGGCTTCAACATCAAAGGTGCGCAGCATGGAGGCGGCCCGAATCAACTCCTGCCAACGCTCCGGATTGGTCGCGATCGAGATCGAGCCGGGTTGGACAAAGCCGGTTGCCTGCCCCGTTTCTTTCTCCAGATTGGTATAGAGGTCGACGGTATACTTCGCGAGCCGCGTCAGGTTCTGCGTATAGAGGGAGGAGCGCACCAGACCAGCCGCGTGCCATGTCGTGCCGCTGGTCAGCTTTTTGCGTTCCAGCAGCACAACGTCTTTCACGCCAAGTTTGCCGAGATGATAGGCCGTGGAGCAGCCAACAATACCGCCTCCCACAATGACAACAGACGCGTGTGAGGGCATGCCAGCCATAGTAATTATCCTTTGATACTCAGGCCTTCAGCCTGTCATTGTTCGGGTCGTAGAGCGGTTCCGGTACAATGTGAGCCTTGCACATCGATCCGCAAATCTCAACGATGAGCGGCGTGCCGACGACAGCTAGCTGAGGCTGGACATAGGCGAGCGAAAGGCTCTTTTTCAGATGGTGCCCGAAAGCCGATGTCGCAACAATGCCGACGCGTTTGCCATCATGCCACATCGTCGAGCAGGATGGTGCATCATACTCGCCAGCCTCATCCAGTGCGATCAGAACGAGACGCTCCTTCGGCCCCTTTTCACGTTCGACGGTGAGAGCCGCCCTGCCACGGAAATCGGACTTATTAAATGCAACAAAGCGGTCAAGACTGGCCATCAACGGCGAATATTCACGCGTGATGTCACCCTTCCAGCCGCGATACCCCTTCTCGATCCGCATGGAATCCATCGCATAGACGCCAAAATCGCGAATGCCGTGTGCCTCGCCTGCCTTCCAGATCGCGTCATAGGTCTGCGGGAGTGCAGCAAGAGGCACATGCAGCTCCCAGCCGAGTTCTCCGACATAGCCGACGCGCAACGCCCACATCGACGCATAGCCAATCTCGATCTGCTGCGCCGTCAGCCAAGGAAACACGTCACTCGTCAGAGGCGTTGTAGTGCAAGCTGCCAGAACATCGCGCGATTTTGGCCCGGCCAGAACGAGCGTACCAATCTTGCCTGAGATATTCTCGACGCTAACCGAACCATCATTCGGCTTGTGCGCGTCAATCCATTCAAGATCATGCTCATGCGCGGACGCGGCGCTGCAGAGGTAGAAGCTATCGGCTCCGACCCGCGTTATCGTAAATTCACACACGATCCCACCGCGTTCGTCGAGCGCCCAAGTGAGCGCAATACGACCCAGCTTTGGCAGACGGCCACAGACGAGGTGATCCAGAAATGCTTCGGCACCCGGGCCGGAAACAAGCAATTTTGTAAATCCGCCCATATCCATGATGCCGACGCCTTCGCGCACGGCGCGGACTTCCTCCGAGACGGCGGCATGCCATTCCGGACGACGGAAGCTTGGTTCAGGATTTGGATTGTCGCCAGGACGCGCAAACCAGACCGCACGCTCCCAGCCACCTCTTGCGCCAAATAGTGCGCCCTTGGCTTTAAGCTTGTCATGGAGCGTTGTAACAAAAGCGGGGCGTCCGCCTTCCCATTCTTCAACAGGGAAAGCCGTTGCGTATTCGCGACGATAAAGCTCTGTCGCACGTTCCGCAGTATAGGCCGTTGTCGCGAAATCGCCGAACCTGCGCGAGTCGAGCGACCATATATCCCATTGCGGCGCTCCATTCACAAGCCAGCCTGCCGCCAGTTTCCCGGCACCACCGGATTGCGCGATACCAAACGAGAAACAGCAGCACTGGAAGAAATTCTGAAGCCCCCGTACAGGCCCGATATAGGGATTACCATCAGGAGAATAAGGGATCGGGCCGTTGATCACGCGCTGGATTCCGGCTTTGGCCAGTAAGGGCACGCGGGCCATGGCGTCATTGATATAATATTCGAGGCGATCAAGATCATCCGGCCAGAGCTGGTAGGCAAACTGATCGGGGATACCCTCCTGCCAATGCAGGGTAGCTTTCGCTTCATAGGGCCCGAGGATCAACCCGTCGCGTTCCTGACGCAGATAATAGCTGATGTCCGGATCACGTAGCAGTGGTAGCTTGTGATACCGCCCGATCAACTCATCGACCGGCTCGGTAACCAGATATTGATGCGACATTGCGACGATTGGCAGTTTTCTGCCGAGCATCGCCATGACTTCGCCCGCGCGATATCCGGCGGCATTCACAACGATTTCGGCTTCAATATCGCCCTTATCGGTCGCAACAATCCATCCGCCTGATTGTGTTTGCGTGAGGCCCGTGACCTTTGTGAACCGCTTGACGGTAGCGCCCTTGTCGCGCGCGCCTTTGGCATAGGCCTGCGTCAACTGGCTCGGGTCGATATCGCCGTCATACGGATCCCAGAGCGCACCTTCGAGATCGTGCAATTCGAGGAACGGGTATTTTTCCTGCGCTTGAACAGGTGTCAAAACCTTGAAATCAATTCCCTGTGCCTGAGCCATTGACGCGACATGGCGGAATTCGTCCATCCGCTCGCGATTGTGAGCGAGCCGCAACGAGCCGGTAACGTGGTAATTGATCGGATAATCCACCGCATCGCCGAGCCGGGCATAAAGCTCGGTTGAGTAGCGTTGGAGCTTGATTACATTATAGTTGGTCGAGAAATTCGGGCAGTTTCCAGCAGCGTGCCATGTGGAGCCTGCCGTCAGTTCATCACGCTCGACGAGGATACAGTCGCTCCAGCCGAGTTCGGCCAAATGGTAAAGTACGCTGGCACCAACCGCGCCGCCCCCGATAATGACAACTTTTGCCTTCTCGCTCACGCTTTGTCTCCCATGTCCGCACGATCAAGCTTGATCGGGAATTTGGCACGGATTGCATCATCGACCGACCTGCTGACATGTTTCGGGTGATGCGTGTCAAGAATTTCGCGGGTTTTCTTGACAGCGCGCACGACATAATCCGGGCGCCCGCGCTCGTTCCACTCATTCGGGCTCCAGCGGTCACCAATGCTCGGGTAGACATAATCGCGCTGCATCAGATGCAACGTCTGCGCGGAACCGAGATAATGACCTGGCCCGCCAATGCAGACATTTCGGATCGTTTCGATCGACAGCGCCTCATCGCTCACATCGATGCCCTTCATGGTACGCTGTGCCGCACCAATAATGTCATTGTCGGCAACAAGCGTTTCCTTGCAGATACCAAGCAAGCTGGCATGCATGCCGGCGGCTTCATAGATCATGTTGGTTCCGGCATTGCCGACGAGTGTGAGATTATAGGCCTTCTCGTAGCCGGCCTGAAAGTCCATCATTTTTGAGTCGCACATGCCGGCGCCTGTGCCGCCGACCAAGTTGTAGAACTGTGCCATCTGTCCGCAAGCCGAGGAGAGGAGGGCTTGCTCCGGGCTGCCGCCAGACATCGCGCCCGTCCGAAGATCGGACACGAATGGCCATGTGCCAAAAATGTAGGGCGCACCCGGCTTGATCGCATTCACGTAAATGAGACCGACAAGGCATTCGGCAACGGCCTGCACGACAGTACCTGCGAGCGATGCCGGTGCCGTTGCACCCGCTTGACCCGCCGAAAGCAGAAGAACAGGCATTCCGCCCTCGACAGCAACTTCGAGACAACGGCAGGCATCTTCGGCAAATTTCAGTGGTGGCACAACGAAACAGTTTGACTGGCTGACGAAGGGGCGCTCGCGCCATTTGTCTTCACCGCCGGCAACCATATGCAGCATTTCGAGCACTTCCTTGACATGGTCAGGATGTGTCATTCCGGTGCCGACATGCTTTGTCGTGCCCATCACGCTGGCATAGGCTGTGTTGATATCGAGATCGCGCGGGCTTGGCAGTTCCCGGCAGACATTTGTGCGCTGGAAGAAGTGGATATTATCGAGGCTATCGACAATTCGGGCGCAATCATAGAGATCAACGACGGTTGATTCGCGATATTCGCCTGTGAGCGGCTCAACAATGTTCACGGCGGCTCCGGCCGTTCCGTAATAGACGTTTGTGCCCCAAGGGTTCAGGTCATGGCGTGGATCTTGGGCATAGAGCGGAAAGTTGCGCGCTGCGTTTGCAATCGTGTCCTCGACAAGGGCGCGAGGAAAGCGCATCCGGCCGTCTTCGCCCATCACAGCACCGACTTTTGTCAAAAACTGGACCGTTGATGGAATGGCGTCCGCAAAGCCGATCTGCTCTAGCACATCGAGGACGGCATGATGAATTTTCTGGGTTTCGGTATCGTTTAATACTTTGAACTTCCCACCGGGCAAACCGGGCCAGATTGGACGATCCCGATCGCCGAGTGGCTGGGAACGGGCGCTACGGCGTGCATCGCGGCCTCCGCGACGGCCCGAGTCTCTTGGTATGGCTCCAGCTTGGTCGAGACTCATTTCACTACTCCCGGAAAAAGGGTTTTGGATAAAGCGACAAAACGAATATTGCCATCAAACGTCAAGAGATTGATTTTCAACAACAGATGAGTCTAGTTCACCTATCGATAGGGAGAATACCTCCATGATTGGACGGACACCCTTGCCATCCTTGACGGCGCTTCGCGCATTCGAGGCGGCAGCGCGTCATTCGAGCTTTCGTCAGGCGGCGGAAGAACTAAATATTTTGCCGTCGGCAGTAAGCCATCAGGTCGCATTGCTGGAGGCTCAGCTGGGCAAAGATCTTTTCCGGCGGACAGGGCGTTGAGTCAAATTGACCAGTGCAGAACAGCTCTATCATCCTTTTCTGCGAGAGGCCTTTGAAAAGATTGCAATCGGTACAGAGCTCGTCGGCGGACCGGCGCGACAGAACTTACGGTTCAGGTCTATATCACCGTCGCTGTTCGCTGGTTGATGCCGCGCTGGCATAAATTTCGGAAAGCTGCGTCGCACCTCGTTGTTCGCTTCAATGCTAGCCAGATTGATTGGGAATTCGACCAGCGCAATGCGGATATCGGGATGATCTGCACTTCGGAAGCCAACCGGCCGAGCTTTATTTGCACGCCGCTTTTTCCTCGAGGCTGATCGCAGTTTGCAGCCCGTCCCTAATTGGTTCGGCTAGCCCTTTGGCGGAACCTGATGATTTCGATCGGTTTACGTTGTTGCAGGTATACACGACGATACGAGACTGGGACGTCTGGCTGGAGACGTTCGGAGCGAATGGGCTGTAGGCGCCGATGCGACTCGATTTGACAGCTATCTTTTGGCTCTCGAGGCCGCATCTGACGGGCAGGGTATTGTTTTAGTACCTGATTTTCTTGCCGATCCTGATTTGCGTTCAGGCCGACTTGTTTAACCGTTTATGCATTCGACACCACAACCCGCGCATTGGTTTTTAGTATTTCGTGCGGATCGTGCTGGCGATCCCACTATTGAGCGATTTCGAGATTAAATCATTTCGGAAGTTCGCTCGGACCCTGCGCTTTCAAGTTGCCAATAAGCCGACGAAATTAGATTTCCAGATCTATTTTGAACGATACGATTAAACATTTCGAGCAAATTCGTTGATCAGCCAATTGTCACTGAGATGTTTTCGCATTTGGCATGTTGTGCAAACACAAATTTATGACAACATTATCTTCACGTCCCCGTTGACAATCGATAAAGGTGAACGTGATGATGGGTTTGGGCGTTCTCCGAACGTTCATTGATAGCTTCATCGGCTCGGGCGCCTCGCTTGAGTTGGATTGGAATTTTTGCGCCTACGGGAGGGGTATAGCTATGACCGAGTTTGATAATCTCAAGATAATGTTTGAGGCAGGGAAGCTTTCGCGCCGTGATTTCATGAGTGGTGTAGCCGCAATCGGTGCGGGCGCGGCTTTGACACCTTCGCTGCTTTCTTCCTCCGCAATGGCTGCCACTCCGAAGCTAGGCGGCACATTGCGCATCGGTATGGAAGGCGGCTCAGCCACAGACTCGCTTGATCCGCGCACCTATGCCGACTCCGTCATGATCGCGGCGTCGCTTGCTTGCATGAACGGCTTGATCGAGTTCGACAATCAGGGCAATCCGACCGGCGAATTGCTCGAGAGCTGGGAAGCTAAGCCAGGAGCGATAGACTGGGTGTTCAACGTCCGCAAGGGAGTCAAATTCTCGAACGGCAAGACACTGACAGCCGACGACATTCTCTATTCGATCGCAATCCATCGTGGCGAGACAAAGTCGCCTGCGAAGGGCATTCTGGCCCAGATCAAGGAAATCAAGAAAGTCAACGAAAACCAGATCGCTGTGACGCTTGAAAGCGGCAACGCCGACTTCCCGTCGATTCTTGGTGATTACCACCTCGTTGTCGTTCCTGATGGATTCACCGACTGGCAGAAGCCAATCGGCACCGGCGGTTATACGCTTGAGAGTTTCGAGCCGGGCGTTCGTCTCGTGTTCAAACGCCGTGGCGATTACTGGAAGCCAGGTCGCGCGAATTTCGACATGGTTGAAATCCGCAACATTCAGGATGCTGCTGCTCGTACCGCCGCCCTTCAGTCGGGTCAGGTCGATGCCATCAACCGTCTTGATGCACGGACCGTGAACCTTCTCATGAAGGATTCGAAGCTCAACATCGTTCGCACGAAGGGCACAGGCAATCGGTACTGCTTCGTCTCCCGCGTGACGGAAAAGCCATTTGATAACAAGGATCTCCGCCTTGCGCTCAAATACGGTATTGATCGCGAGCAGATCATCAAGTCGGTCTATAATGGCTTTGCAACGCCGGGCAATGACCACACGCTTGACGCGTTGAACCCGTTCTACAACACGGAAATGCCACAGCGGAAGTATGATCCGGACAAAGCTGCCTTCCACTTCAAGAAGGCCGGTCTAGGCGATGCAAAGATCGAACTGCAGACATCGGAAGGTGCTTGGAATACTGCCGTCGATTGCGCGACGATCTTCCAGCAGTCCCTCAAGAAGGCAAAGATCAACCTTGACGTCAAGAAAGTCGCAGCTGACGGGTACTGGGACAATGTGTGGCTGAAGGTTCCATTCTGCGCCGTGTATTGGGGCCGCCGTCCGACCGCCGATCAGGTCATGTCGCAGGTTTATGGCGGCAACTCCGACTGGAACGACTCTAACTGGCGCGTTCCCGCGTTCGACGCGATCGTCAAAGAAGCTCGCGCTGAACTCGACCCGAAGAAGCGTAAGGAAATGTACTGGAAGTGCCAGGAAATGATTGCTGATGACGGCGGCATGATCTGCTTCGCTATCACTGATTATCTCGATGGCTTCTCCAAGAAGGTCATGGGTACCGAGCCACATGCTCGTTACGACATGAACGACAACCGTATCGCAGAGAAGGGCTGGTTCGCCTAAGGGCGAGTCGGTGTAAACAATAAGCGGGGACGATCCGATGCTTCGCACAATTGCTATTCGGGTCGTCCTCGGACTTTTGACGCTGTTTGCCGTCAGTGTTCTGATTTTTGTTTCAACGGAAATTCTTCCGGGTGATGTCGCAAGTGCCGTGCTCGGGCAGGGTGCCACGCCGGAAACGCTCGCCGTGTTCCGTGCCGAATTGGGCCTCGATAGGCCAGCTTATATTCGCTATTTCGAGTGGTTTTTTAAAGCGATACAGGGCGATTTTGGTGTCGCAATGACCAATAAACGCGTGATCATTGAAACGCTTGAACCACGCTTTTTAAATACGATGTTTCTTGCTGGCTATGCAGCGCTGATTGCCGTTCCGGTCTCGGTGGGCCTCGGTATCGTTGCCGCGATTAACGAGGGAAAACTCGTCGATAAGGTCGCTAACGTCCTGTCCCTGATGACGATCTCGGTGCCGGAATTTTTCATTGCCTATGTGCTGATCCTCTTCCTTGCCGTCCAGTACGACATTTTCCCCTCGCTATCGACGGTGTTTGCCGACATGTCCTTCACGGAGCGCCTCTATGTGACGGCGCTGCCTGCGGCGACGCTGACAATGCTGGTGATGGCGCACATGCTGCGCATGACGCGAACTTCAGTACTCTCGATCATGTCGCAACCCTATATTGAGATGGCCTTTTTGAAGGGTCTGTCGCGCTCCCACGTTATCCACCGTCACGCACTGCCGAATGCTGCCGCGCCAATCATTTCGGTGGTTGCGCTCAATCTTGCTTATCTGATCGTAGGCGTGGTCGTCATCGAAGTTGTCTTCGTTTATCCCGGCGTCGGCCAATATATGGTCGATGGTGTTTCGAAGCGTGATCTCCCGGTTGTTCAGGCCTGTGGCTTGATCTTTGCCGGTGCTTTCGTCGGTCTGAATACGATTGCGGACGTTCTGGCCATTCTGGTCAATCCCCGCCTTCGAAATCCTCGATAGGTCATCGATATGCGCATTTTCGGGTACAAGCCATCAACCTCTGCCTGGATCGGTATTCTGATTATTGCGATGTTTTTGTTTATCGCCATTTTTGCAGACTGGATTGCGCCGTTCCCGGAAGAAGAAACTGTTTCTGCGACATGGGATCCGCCTTCGGGCGACTATTGGCTTGGAACAGATAATATCGGCCGTGATATGCTCTCCCGTCTGATTTTCGGCGCGCGGATGACCATAGGCGTCGCACTCGTGACAACCATTCTTTCCTTCATTCTTGGAACCGTCACCGGCTTTCTTGCCGCTGTTGGCGGTCAGTTCATCGATCAGGCTCTATCGCGCCTTGTCGATGTGATGCTGTCGATCCCACTGCTGATTTTTGCTCTGATCATCCTGTCAATGTTTGGCTCCTCCATCCCAACTCTGATCATAACGATCGCTGTTCTCGACTCGACGCGGGTCTTCCGGCTCTCCCGCGCGGTCGCCATGAACCTCGTTGTCATGGAATATGTTGAAGTGGCTCGGTTGCGGGGCGAGGGCCTGTGGTGGGTGATGCGGCGCGAGATCCTGCCGAACGCTTTGCCGCCGATGATCTCGGAATTTGGCTTGCGTTTCTGCTTCAACTTCCTTTTTGTGGCAGGCCTCAGCTTCCTCGGTCTCGGCATTCAGCCCCCCTTCGCGGATTGGGGCGGGATGGTGCGTGATAACGCCAAGGCAATTAGTTTCGGGTTGCCAGCCCCTCTTTGGCCAGCTTTCGCTATTGCGATTATGACCGTCGGCGTGAACTTGGTCGTCGACTGGATATTGTCGATCAATTCCCGTCCCTCCGGCGCTTCGGCGGAGATGTAGGACCATGACGGATACGATCCTCAAACTTGACAATCTCCGTGTTGAATCCCTTTCGGGCTCGGTGATTGTTGACAATGTTTCGCTCGAACTCAAGCGCGGCGAAGTCCTCGGCTTGATTGGCGAAAGCGGCGCAGGAAAAACGACCATTGGTCTGGCCTCGATGGTATATGCGCGCGCCGGCTGCCGGATCACCGGCGGGCGCGTCGAGATTGATGGCGACAGTATCCGAGAACTTTCGGCAGATGACAGGCGCAAAATGCGCGGCCAACGCATAGCCTATATTGCGCAAAGCGCGGCGGCCTCGTTCAATCCTGCCCATCGCCTGATGGATCAGGTCTGTGAAATGCCCATCGAGCATGGACTGATGAGTGCTGCCGAGGCCAGAGCTTGGGCGCTCGAACTCTTCCGTGCTCTCGACCTGCCAAACCCTGATACCTTTGGCGAGCGCTATCCGCATCAGGTTTCCGGTGGTCAGTTACAGCGCGCTATGGCCGCTATGGCGATGTCGTGCAAGCCAGATATTCTTGTGCTGGACGAACCGACCACCGCGCTCGACGTAACGACCCAGATCGAAGTGCTAGCACTATTGAAAAAGCTGATCCGCGACTACGATATGGCGGCGCTCTACATCACCCATGATCTTGCCGTAGTGGCACAGGTATCCGATCGCATTATGGTGCTGCGCCATGGCAAGATGGTTGAACTCGGTACGACCGAGCAAATCCTTCTTCATCCGTATAAGGAATATACCGCCGCCCTCGTTGCCGACCGCAAGGCGTCCGACAAGATCGCCGTCGAGGCGCCGCCTGAACAAGCCATGCCGCTTTTGAGTGTC
Organism: Hyphomicrobiales bacterium; assembly: GCA_046092445.1. GTDB lineage: Bacteria > Pseudomonadota > Alphaproteobacteria > Rhizobiales > Beijerinckiaceae > CAIUPE01. The sequence goes on from JBJTDR010000022.1 coordinate 10,818, forward strand.
TCAAGTGCTACTGGTGTTTATGGCACATTCAAAGCCGTCAACAACGTAACCATTATGGTTAGTCGCGGTGAAACGGTTGCCGTCGTTGGTGAATCGGGTTCAGGCAAGAGCTCGCTCGCCCGCCTGATTGTCGGGTTGCTGCCTCGAATAGCAGGTGACGTGAAGCTAAATGGAAAATCCCTACTTTCGACGCTGAAAGGTCGCGACCGCAAGGATCTACGTCAGATCCAGCTGATCTACCAGCAACCCGACGTCGCGCTTAATCCACGCCAGACAATCGGCGAAATCATCGGTCGACCGGTTTCCTTCTATTTTAATCGTTCTCCGGAAGACGTGAAGACCCGCGTTGCCGAGTTGCTCCGTCAAGTCGGACTTCCAGAGGACTATGCCGGTCGCCTCTCGACAGCACTTTCAGGCGGGCAGAAGCAGCGCGTTTGTATTGCGCGTGCGTTAGCAGCCGAGCCGCAGATCATCATTTGCGATGAGCCAACTTCGGCGCTCGATCAACTCGTGGCCGATGATATTCTGAAACTCCTGAAGCGACTTCAGGATGACCTCGGCGTGGGCTATCTCTTTATCACGCATGATCTCGGTATTGTCCGGCGCATTGCACACAGAACGGCCGTCATGTTGCGCGGCGAGATTATTGCGCAGGGTCCGACGGCACAAATTTTCTCTCCACCCTTCCATCCCTATACGGAAAATCTGCTCGCCTCTGTTCCGGAAATGCGGACGGACTGGTTGGATGAAGTTCTGGCGAAGCGGAGTGGCGCTGCAGCATAGGAGGTCGCAATGCAGACAGGCGAAACGCGAGATGGCGTGACCGTCATCGAAAACCTGTTCATTCCGCTCTCCGACGGCACCCGACTTGCGGCGCGCCTTTGGCTTCCCGTCGATGCCGAGCAAAAACCGGTTCCTGCTGTTCTTGAATTCATTCCCTACCGCAAAAATGACGGCACGCGCGGGCGTGACGAGCCGATGCATGGCTGGTTTGCCCGTCATGGCACAGCTGCGATCCGGGTTGATCAACGAGGATCAGGCGAGTCGGACGGTTTCCTCGATGATGAATATATCAAGCAAGAACAGGATGACGCGATTGAAGTCATCGAATGGCTTGCCGCTCAGCCATGGTGCTCCGGTTCGGTCGGCATGATGGGAAAATCCTGGGGCGGATTTAACTGTTTGCAGGTTGCCGCACGCAGGCCTCCAGCGCTCAAAGCTGTGCTTTCGGTATGTTCGACGGATGATCGCTACACCGATGACATCCACTATGTAGGCGGGTGCCTGCTCAATGATAATTTCTGGTGGGGTGCAATTATGCTCGCCTATCAGGCGCGCCCGCTTGATCCCGCAATTGTCGGCGAAACATGGCGCGATAGCTGGCTTGCGCGCCTCCGCCATATGCCGTTCTGGCCAGCGCTATGGCTCAATCACCAGCGGCGCGATGCCTATTGGCAGCATGGCTCCATTTGTGAGGATTGGGATGCAATCAATATTCCGGTCATGATCACCGGCGGTTGGGCGGATGCTTACACCAATACACTGCCGCGCCTTCTTGCCGGACTCAAGGTTCCGCGGCTCGGCATTATCGGCCCGTGGGCGCATATCTATCCGCATGATGGTATTCCCGGCCCGGCGATCGGATTTTTGCAGGAAGCGCAACGCTGGTGGGATCATTGGTTGAAAGGCGAGGATAACGGCATCATGAAAGAGCCGATGTTGCGCGCCTATATCGAGGATGAAACCGGTGCCGGTCACTGGTCGGATCATCGTCAGGGGTATTGGGCTGCCGAAAGCGAATGGCCGTCAAAGCGTATCGTGCCACAAAATTTTCATCTGAACGAGGGTGGTCTCTCGCTGGCACGGGGCACAGAGTCCGAGATTGCCTTCCGGTCACCACACTATACCGGCATGGCCGTTGGCGAATGGATGGGAACGGGCGTTGCCGGTGAGCAGCCTGCTGACCAGCGCATGGACGACGGGATGAGCCTCGTGTTCGATACGGAACCACTCACAGAGGATATAACACTCCTCGGTGCGCCCGAGGTCTCGGTTGAAATCGCGTCTGATAAGCCAATTGCGCAGCTTTGTGCGCGGTTGTGCAATGTTCGGACGGATGGTGCCTCGCACCGCGTTTCCTATGGCGTTCTCAATCTCACCCATCGCGAGTCGCACGCTAACCCAACGCCGCTCATGCCGGGGAAATTTTACAAGGTTCGCCTCACGCTAAATGCCTGCGGCCATCTTTTCCGGAAAGGCACACGCATCCGCCTTGCGCTTTCGAGCGCATATTGGCCCCTGATCTGGCCATCGCCGGAAGCAGCAACGCTAACGATTAAGACTGGCGCATCTATCCTTAACCTTCCTGTGCGCCCGGCCTCGGATGCCGATGCCGCTGTAAGGTTCGAGCCGCCGATGAGCGCGCCGCACGCGCCCACAACCTTACTGCGCGAGGGTCATTCAGAGCGCACCGTTTCTCTGGATCTCCTGAATAATGCCTCAACCTATCGCACCATCGGCGAGGGTGGCGTATTCGGCGAAGGTGTTCTCCGTTTCGACGAGAACGGCATCAGCCTGCAGCACGATCTCAATCGCGAATTGACGATTTCCGGCGATGATCCGCTCTGTGCCCGTTATGTCATCACACAGGCCTATGAGATGGGGCGTGAGGGCTGGATGACGCGCAGCGAAACAACAATGGAAATGACCGCAACGGCCACACATTTCCAGATGAAATGCCGTCTTGAAGCATTCGAGAATGGCTTGTCGCGCCTGGTACGGGAATGGGACGAGACGATTGCGCGCGATCTGATCTGAAACTTCAGGCCCGTTTCAGGCGGATGCCTTTGCCGGCTTCTTCGCGGACGGGGAGAGCGGCGTGCGCGTCACCGATCGCTGCTAATTTTGCAGCAATTTCTGGCGGAAATGCAGCGGCCTTCGGCCCCGACTGGTCAACACACAGCAATAATTGTTCGCTCGTTGCCAGCTCAGTTCCCTGTTTAGTGTGTCGCATGGATAGCCAGACCCTGATCCGCTTGGAATCATGTTCGAGGATTTGGCAAAATGTCGAAATCGGCTCCCCTAGCTTCACTTCCTGAAGGTAGCGGATTTGCATGCCAAGCGTGTAGATCGTGAAGCCGGTTGCCTTGCGGTAGGCGTCATCAAGCCCGATCTCATCAAGCAAAAGGTCGGTTGCTTTCGAGAACGCCACAGCAAAATAGCCGTCATTCATGTGGCCGTTGTAATCGACCCATTCCGGCAGAACGCGCGCGTCACGCAGATGCATCATGTTACTCATGTTAGATATGATCGGGACGACCTTCAGCCTCTGGCCAGTAGTTTTTCACGAGCTTCAGCAAATCATTGAGGAATGCATCGCGCCGCCGTTCCAGTTCCTTCACCGAGCGCCCCGCCGCCTGATGCTCGGTTCCCTCGACGATCTTGTCGATAATCGTGTCCGTCAATTCCGGCGCGGGCGTATAGGAATAGGGCATTTTCAGCGCAGGCCCGAACTGGTGCATGAAGTGCCGCATACCGCTGTCGCCGCCCGCGAGTTGGAAAGTTAGAAACGTACCCATGAGCGACCAGCGCAAGCCGCACCCATAGACCACAGCAGCGTCAATTTCTTCAGTGTTGGCAACATCTTCCTTGATCAGCCAAAGCGCCTCGCGCCACAGCGCTTCCATCAGTCTGTCAGCGATGAAACCTTCGATTTCCTTGCGGACGTGCAAGGGACGCATACCGATTGCGCGGTAGAAGGTTTTGGCGGCTTCGACCGAGGTGGTGGATGTCTTTTCGCCAGCGACGATTTCCACAAGCGGCAGCAAATAGACCGGATTGAACGGATGGCCGACTACAATACGGTCAGGGTTCGCGCATTTCGATTGCAGGCTCGTCGGCAGCAGATAGGACGTTGAAGAAGCGATTATGACGCCTTGTTTTGCGTGGCTGTCGATCTCGCCGAGCAGATTTTGTTTCAACTCTTCCCGCTCGGGTGCGTTTTCCTGAACGAAATCGGCGTTTCTCACGGCATCGGCAAGTGATATCACATAGGCCAGTCTGGATTGGCTTGCTCCGGCGGCGAGACCCGCTGATTCGAGTGCAGGCCATGCATTGGCAATAGCCGCGCGGATTTTCGCTTCACCATCGGGTGCCGGGTCGAATGCGATCACATCGAGCCCGTGTGCGAGGCACCGCGCCGCCCAGCCCGAACCGATAACGCCCGAGCCGATAATTGCGACGGTGCGGATGGATTCCGACATGATCAACCTCATTGCGTGAAAACAAACAGTCACAAAATAAAAGCTAGCTTTCAGTAAATCCTATACCGGTTACGACCGCAACTTGACCTCCTGCGACGGCTTTAGCACTGGGTGATGATTGGTGACGATTTTGCGTCGCTATGTTGGGAACTTGATAAGTCGCGTTTCTTTCACGTGCCGTTCACGAACCATCATTCAATGTATTTTTTGCAGGTGATTCGACGTTTTATCCAAATAATCTGGTGTCCGACACAATGACTGTACTAGGGATCGCTCCTTCAGCTTGCGATTTGGAAACTGCCCGTCTTGCGCGACGCGAGCGGATGAAGGGTTTTGCACTCGTCACCATTGCCGCCTTGATGTGGAGCACAGCGGGCATTTTTATGCGCTATCTCACGCTGGATGTCTGGACCATTCAGGTGGCGCGCGCTTTTTTTGGCGCTCTTTCCCTCATTCTCTATCTGCTCTGGACCGAGCGTAGATTGATGCTTCGCTCTTTTGGACGCATTGGCGGCAAATGGGGGCTTTTACTCGTTCCGATCAACACACTTGGTATGATGGCCTATGTCCAAGCTTTGTCGTGGACAAGTGTCGCAAATGTGATGATCGTTTACGCAATGCTTCCATTCATGGTCGCAGGCTTGGCATGGGTCTGGATCCGCGAGCCGGTGAAATCGCGGACGATTATCGCCAGTGCCATCGCTTTGGCAGGGGTGATGTATATGGTGTCGGCGTCGATCGGTTCCGGCAGACTAGCGGGTGATATTGCTGCCTTTGTGATGGTGGCGAGCTTTGCCGGTCTCGTCGTTTTATCTCGCCGCTTTCCGGGCATGTCCATGGCTGCCCATTCCACGCTATCGGCATTGCTGTGCGCTATTATCTGTTTACCACTGGCAGATCTCGGTTCGATCAAATGGTTTGATCTTCTGATTCTTGCCGCGTTCGGAACAATTACCATCGGTGCCGGAAATGTGATCTACATGCACGGCGTCCGCAAGGTTCCGGCTGCGGAAGCAAGCCTGATCGGTCTGTTGGATACGATCTTTGCCCCGCTCTGGGTTTGGATAATGTTCGCTGAAAATCCCGGAGATGGCGCTATCATTGGCGGACTTGTCGTGCTGGGTGCTGTGGTCTTTCAAATCCTGGGCGACATGCAGGGAAAGCGGAGAAAATCTCGCATTTAATACCACGCGTCAGGTACGGCCGATTTTTTCCGGTCGATCAGTTCCCTTAATTCCTCGTCTTTTGCCTGATCGAGCTCTGGTGCAACATAGTCCGCCAGAATCGTTTTCCATTTCCGGTTTGCGCGTACCTGAATGTCGAGTGATCCCTCATCCCGCCATTGCTCGAAGGCATTATTGTCGGATGTTTCAAAATCGTAGAACGCCGTCTCATAATTCCGCATCGTGTGCGCGGAACCGAGAAAATGCTTACCCGGCCCCACCTCAAGGAAAGCCTCATGGGCGAGCCCGTTATCATCAACCGGCAACCCCGCTGCGAGAATATGGAACGCGCCGCATTGTTCCGAATCCATGACAAATTTTTCGTAGGACATTGAGAGTGCACCTTCTGCCCATCCCGCGGCATGCAGAATGAAATTCGCACCGCACATGAACGCCGGCCACATCGAGTTTGCACTCTCGTATGCAGCTTGGGCATCGGGGATTTTGGACGCACAGAGATTTCCGCCGCATCGGAGCGGCACGCTAAGACGCCGTGCCAATTGCCCGATCGCAAAATAGGCTAAGGCTGGCTCCGGCGTTCCGAAGGTTGGCGCACCCGTTTTCAGCGACATGGACGAAAGAAAATTTCCCAGAATGGCCGGCGCTCCCGGTCGTTCCAATTGTGCCAGCGCGACACAGACCATGGCCTCGGCAAAGCATTGCGCCAAAGCGCCCGCCGTTGTCACAGGCCCCATGGCACCACCCAGAATAAACGGCACACAGACAGGAGCCTGGTTGGCCGCGGCATACGTCCGAATCACACGGCTCGCCTCGCCGTCCAGCACGAGCGGCGAATTCACATTCACATTGCCGAGGATCACGCAATTTTGGTCAACAAAATCTGCTCCGAACAGCACGCGGCAGAGCTCGATCGAGTCGGCCGCGCGCGGTGCGGTTGTTACCGACCCCATAAAGGCCTTGTCGGAATATTTGATGTGCGAATACACCATTTCGAGATGACGCTTGTTCACCGCGAGATCGACCGGTTCGCAGACGGTTCCACCGGAATGATGCAGATAGGGCGTCGAATAGGCGAGTTTAATGAAATTGTTGAAATCCTCGATCGTGCCGTAGCGTCGGCCCTTGTCGATATCGGTCACGAAGGGCGAGCCATAGGCGGGCGAGAAAACCGTATTGTTCCCGCCGATCACGACAGACCGCGCCGGATTGCGGGCATGCTGCACGAATTCGCGCGGTGCTGTTTTCTGGATGATGGCGCGGACGAGGCCTTTCGGAAAAATAATCCTTTGACCGTCAATCTCCGCGCCCGCTGCCTTGAACAAGCGTAACGCATCGTCGTCGCCTCGGATCTCGAAGCCGACATCCTGCAACAGCCGGTCGGCCTCGTTCTCGATTGCAAGTAGCCCCTCTTCGGAGAGCATTTCATAGGGCGGAATTTGCCGGGTAATATACGCTGGTGCGACAGATCCGATCCTGCTTTTTTGCCGGGCATCACGGCCACCTGTGCGGACACGTCTTGTTGGCTCAGTCTCGGCAACGCTCATCACACTACTCCCCGAATTTGGTCTGGTCGAGAGAGTATTGCACCGTCCACCTCATCTGTAACCCTGTCCGTGAATTTAATTATGGTCTCAAGTTCCCGTCAACAGACTACTCTGTTTGGCGTGATCCATCTCTGTTCTGCGCTCGTCGGCATAAGCCCAAAGCAAGACGAACAACGGCAATTCGAGGGCAATCCCGCTGACGGAAGCGGTAATTTGAACGCTTCCTCGTCGCACCAACAGGGTCCGCTTAGGATATATCCAGAGTTCGCAGTGCATCGCTGGCACACAACCTCTCTAAAGCGCTGACTCTACTCAGTGGGTCTGTCGTTCAATTTCTTCTCCTTATCCGTTATGGCTGAATGAAACGTCGGAAGCCAACCCGGTCTGGTCGCCTGCAATCAATCGACATTCTGTCGAAAAATTCATAGTGTCGAAAGAGATTGCATGAAAATTATCGTGCGGTTGAGTTAGGGGAAAGCGCAAATGTCGACCCAAGGAATAAACAACGAAATCATCATCAGCTGCGCAGTGACAGGTGCTGGCGACACGGTTGGCAAACATCCCGCCATCCCGGTTACCCCGCGGCAGATCGCTGACGCGGCGATCGAGGCAGCAAAAGCGGGTGCCGCGATTGCTCATCTGCATGTTCGTAATGTCGAAACTGGCAAGGCCGGACGCGATCTTGCTAATTACCGCGAGGTAGTTAAGCTGATCCGTGACTCCGGCGTCGATATTGTGATCAACCTCACCGCTGGCATGGGTGGTGATTACGCCTATGACCCGAAAAATCCCGGCATTCCCGGCCCCGGCTCCGATTTGGCCGATGCGGCTGAACGCCTGGCGCATGTCGAAGAACTCCGCCCCGAAATCTGCACGCTTGATTGTGGCTCGCTCAATTTTGGCAATGGCGCGTTTCTCGCCACTGCCGATTTGCTCCGCGACATGGCGGCCCGCATCCAGAAAATGGGTGTAAAGCCCGAAATTGAAGCCTTTGAACTCGGCCATATCTGGCTAGCCAAGCAGTTG
>JBJTDR010000023.1:0-12534 GCA_046092445.1 Hyphomicrobiales bacterium
CAGCGCGGGCTTCCCGCCGAGGAGGCAACGGCGCTGATCGTCAACGGATTTGTGAAGGACGTGTTGCAGCAATTGCCAATGGAATTCGCGGTTGAAGCGCAGAAGTTGATTTCGATCTCGCTTGAAGGAAGCGTGGGGTAAGTTTTCAAATTGTGGAAATATCAAATGTTGATCTCAGGTCTTAAAATCCATAATTGGCGCAATTTTTTGGATGCTGAAGCTCACATTAATGGGGTCACGTATGTTTTGGGACCTAACGCGTCGGGCAAATCAAATTTGCTCGATGTTTTTCGGTTCCTCAGAGATGTCGCAAAGACGGATGGCGGCGGATTGCAGCGTGCGGTTTCCCAACGAGGCGGACTATCCAAGGTGCGGTGCCTTCACGCGCGGAAGAAGCCGGAGATCAGCATTGAAGTAAATCTAAAAGAGTCATCCTCATCAAAAGAGGGATGGGTATATGAGCTTTCGTTCAGTGGTGAAAGCTCAGGTAAGCACAGGCCTATTATTAAATATGAGAGAGTGACCAAGATTGATGTCAATGGGAGCCGCGTATCAATCCTCGATCGACCGGATGTACACGACGACAGTGATCCGGAGCGGTTGACTTCTACGGCCATCGAGAATGTTCAGGTCAATAAAGAGTTCCGGCGTTTGAGCGAAGCCTTCGCGCAAGTGACCTACCTTCATCTTGTCCCGCAACTGCTCAAATTTTCGGATCAGATTAGCGGAAAAAGACTTGAAGATGATCCTTTTGGACAAGGTTTTCTCGAAAAAATGGCAGAGTGCAGTGAGAAGACACGGAGTATACGGCTGAAACGAATAGAATCTGCCCTTCAAAGCGTCATTCCCAGATTTACGAATCTAAAATTTGTTAAAGATGACCATTCAGGCCGTCCACATCTGGAAATGACTTATCAACATCACCGCCCATTCGGTGCCAGACAAAGGGAGGATCAGTTTTCGGATGGAACACTGCGGCTCATCTCATTGCTTTGGCTACTTCAAGATGGAGACAAGTTGCTACTTTTAGAAGAGCCTGAGTTATCACTGAATAATGAAGTTATAAAGCAAATCCCGAGAATTATTAATTTGATTCAGAGAAAGACCAAAAAAATAAGGCAGATTATAATAACAACTCACAGCGATGCTTTATTGAGTGACAAAGCTATCGATAAAAATTCAATTCTCATACTTACACCTAACGATGAAGGCACAACAATTAGGTCGGTGGATGAGGCTGAAACATTGGCACTTGACAGTGGTTTTTCAGTCGCCGAGGCCGTGCTTCCCCGAGCCCAGAAATTGCACGCTCAAATGGACTTAGGGTTATGAGGTTTTTGTTTCTAGCAGTTGAAGACGAACTTACAGAATTTCTCGCGCGGACGATTATTCAACAATCTCAATTGAATGACATCGGAATCAAAGTGTTAGGCAAACAAGGGAATGGTTCTCTGAGATCAAATATTTCGAATTACATGAAAATGGCAGCTCACCAAGTTGTGGTGTTAATAACAGATCTTGATCGTGTGCCGTGTGCACCTTTGTTGGTTAAAAATTGGACGGATGGGAGAAATCTTCCTAACAAACTTGTTTTTCGAGTAGCTATTCGTGAGGCTGAATCATGGGTGCTCGCAGATCGTCAAGGCTTCGCAGAATTTCTTGGTGTTAGATTGTCAAAGCTGCCGCTTGATCCAGACCGACTCGAGGACCCAAAACGTGAGCTGATTAGTCTTGCGAGATCATCAAAGAAAAGGGCCTTTCGTGACGAAATCATTCCCGTTAGGGGGTCAACTTCAAGACAGGGCTTTGGTTATAATCAGGCTCTGGGAAGATTTGTCGAGCAAATTTGGTCCATTGACCGCGCGATTGGCCATTCGAATAGTCTAGAACGGGCAGTTAGACATATTCATCGGGTATTGGCCTGATTCATCGGGTATTGGCCTGAAATTGAAGAACAGGAAAGATTAAATGCTTGAAATTAAAAATCTCCATGTCGCGATTGAAGACGGATCGAAGAAGATCTTGACCGGGCTTACTCTGACGGTTCACCGGGGTGAGGTTGCGGCCATTATGGGGCCGAACGGGTCGGGGAAATCGACGCTTTCTTATGTGATTGCAGGCAAGCCGGGCTATGAGGTTCTCGACGGGGAGATTTTGCTCGAGGGCGAAAACATTCTCGAGATGGAACCGGAGCAGCGGTCTGTGGCGGGGGTGTTTTTGGCGTTCCAGTATCCGCTGGAAATCCCGGGCGTTGCGACGATGACGTTTTTGAAAGCGGCGATGAACGCGCATTTGCGGGCGGCGGGCAGCGACGAGATCAAGACACCGGACTTCATGAAGCGGGTGCGGAAGGCGGCGGATGATCTCGGGATTCCGCAGGACATGCTGAAGCGCGGGCTGAATGTGGGATTTTCGGGCGGCGAGAAGAAGCGCATGGAAATTCTGCAGATGGCACTGCTCGAGCCGCGCATCTGCATTCTCGACGAGACGGATTCGGGGCTGGATATTGACGCGCTGAAGGTTGTTTCAGAAGGCGTGAACAAATTGCGTTCGGCGGATCGTTCGTTCCTTGTGATCACGCATTATCAGCGGCTTTTGAACTATATTGTGCCAGATACGGTGCATGTGATGTCGAAGGGGCGGGTGGTGAAATCTGGGGGCAAGGAGCTCGCTCTTGAGCTCGAAGCTAATGGCTACGCCGATTACGTTTCGGACGCGGCATAGGAGCCCGGACAGAATGACGATTATCACTCCGATCAGAACGCAGGCCGAGACGGCTTATATTTCGCAGTTCCCTGCGTTTGAAGCCGGGCTAATGACGCGTGATCCCGCAGGGCTGAAACTGCGTCGTGCCGCTTTTGAGCGGTTTGTTGCCTTGGGCCTGCCGCATCGCCGGATCGAGGCTTACCATTACACCGATGTGCGGGCTTTGTTGCGCGAGGTGGCGGGGCCTGCAGTGCATGCCAAACATACGGTGGCGTTACCGGAAATGGCCGTGCTGCCGAGCGCCCTTTCCGCGCTTGAGGCGTTCAAGATTCTGCTTGTCAACGGCGTGCTGGATCGGGCGCAGTCGGATCTCGGCCGCTTGCCGGACGGTGTGAAGGTGCATGAGGAGGCAGAGCCAGCTGCCGATGGCGGTTTGGCGGATGATCCGATGATTGCGCTGAATACGGCGTTCATGACCGGGCGGGTGGTGATCAAGATCGCTGCGGGGATCAAGCTCGACACGCCGCTTCATTTGCAGTCGATGATTGGCGAGGCGGCGGTGGCGGTGTATCCACGCGTGACACTCGAAGTTGGCGCGGGTGCGGCGGTGTCGCTGGTGGAAAGCCATTTCGGGCCGGATGGCGTGGCCTATCAGAACAATTCGCTGGTCGAGATTGTGGCCGGTGATGATACCAAAATTGATCTGGTGCGGGTGAATGCGCACGGGAAGGCGGCGGCTGATTTTTCGACGCTGGCGGTGACGCTCGGGGCGTCGAACGTGTTCAATGCGCATTCCTTTGTGACGGGTGGCGCGCTTTCGCGGCATCAGGTGTTTTTGCGTCTCGACGGCGAGCACTCGGTGGTGACGCTGAGTGGCGCGATGCTGCTCAATGCGCGGCAGCATGCGGATGCGACGCTTATTGTCGATCATGCGGTGCCGAACTGCCAGAGCCGCGAGCATTTTGCGCATGTGCTCGACGGGGAAGCGACGGGAGTGTTCCAAGGCAAGATCATCGTGCGGCCATTGGCGCAAAAGACAGATGGCAAGATGATGAGCCGTGCGGTTGTGCTGACCGATGGCGCGTCGATGAACAACAAACCGGAACTCGAAATCTTCGCGGATGATGTGCAGTGCGGTCATGGGGCGACTGTGGGCGCGCTCGACGAGGATCTGCTGTTCTATTTGCAGGCGCGCGGTCTGCCGAAGACGGAGGCGGAAGCGTTGATGTTGCAGGCATTTGTGGGTGAAGCGGTGGCGATGATCGCGCATGACGGCGTCCGCGAGGCGCTTGATGGTGCGATTGACGCGTGGCTGAAGGCGCGTGCGTGATGGCGGGAGCGACCAAAATGACGATTGAGCGACCTTTCGATATCACGGCAATCCGTGCGGATTTTCCGATCCTTTCGAAAGCCGTGTACGGCAAGCCGCTTGTGTATCTCGATAATGCGGCGTCGGCACAGAAGCCGAAAGCGGTGCTTGATCGCATGATCTATGCCTATGAGAACGAATACGCGAATGTGCATCGGGGCCTGCATTATATGGCCAATGCGGCGACCGAGGCGTTTGAGCATGCGCGCGAGACGGTCCGCGCTTTCATCAATGCGGCTTCGACCGACGAGATTATTTTTACCCGCAATGCCACGGAAGCGATGAATGTCGTTGCCGCGAGTCTTGGGCAGATGGTGATCAAGCCGGGTGACGAGATCATTTTGTCGATCATGGAGCATCACTCCAATATTGTGCCGTGGCATTTTTTGCGCGAGCGGTATGGCGCGGTGATCAAATGGGTGCCGGTGGATGGTGTCGGCAATTTTGATCTTGATGCGTTTGAAAAGCTTGTGACGCCGCGGACGAAAATTGTTGCTCTCACCCAAATGTCGAATGTTCTCGGGACCGTGACGCCGGTTGCGGAGATTGTCCGGATCGCGCATGCGCAGGGCGCTTATGTGATGATTGACGGGTGCCAGGGGGCTGTGCATCTCGCGACCGATGTGCGGGCGCTTGATGTCGACTTTTATTGCCTGACCGGGCACAAGCTCTACGGGCCGACCGGGATCGGGGTTTTGTATGGCAAGCGGGATTTGCTCGCCAAAATGCCGCCCTATAATGGCGGCGGCGAGATGATCAATCTCGTGACAACCGAGACGGTGACCTATAACGAGCCGCCGCACCGGTTCGAGGCGGGGACGCCGCCGATTGTGCAGGCTATCGGGCTGGGGGCGGCGCTGGATTATATGAACAGTGTCGGTCACGATGCGATTTCTGCGCAGGAACATGCCTTGCGCGATTACGCCATGCAGCAATTGGGCGCGATGAATTCAATCGAGATTATCGGCAAGGCGCGGGACAAGGGCGCGATTGTCGCGTTCTCGATGAAGGGCGCGCATGCGCATGATGTTGCGACCGTGATTGATCGTGCGGGGGTGGCGGTGCGGGCGGGGACGCATTGCGCGCAGCCTCTGCTCGCGCGGTTTGGCGTGACCTCGACATGCCGGGCTTCTTTTGCGTTTTATAATACGGTAGAAGAGATCGATATTCTCGTGGCGGCTTTGCGAAAAGCCGAAAGCATGTTCGGTTGAGGAGAGCGTTATGAATGATACAGGCGTGTCCGATACGCCTTCGCCGAACCATCCGGCAATCGGCTTGAACCCGTCTTTGCCGCCGGAGGAAATCGACCGGCTGACCGACGACATCGTTGCGGCGCTCAAGACGGTGTATGATCCGGAAATTCCGTCCGATATTTACGAATTGGGGCTGATCTACAAGGTTGATATCGATGACAACAGGAATGTCGCCATTGATATGACATTAACCGCTCCGGGTTGTCCGGTTGCGGGCGAAATGCCGGGGTGGGTCGAGGCGGCGGTTCAGGCTGTGCCGGGCATTCAATCGGTTGTGGTGAAGATGGTGTTTGATCCGCCATGGGACCAGTCGCGCATGTCGGACGAAGCGAGATTCGCGCTCGATATGTGGTGATAGGTGGCCTGCCATGACGCATGATGATCTTTATGATCTTTTCGCGCCTTTTGCCCGCGTGGTGCTGAAGCGGATGTTCGGCGGAACGAGCGTTTATGTTGATGGCCGGATTATTGCGATCGAGATTGACGGCGTGTTGTACCTGAAGGCGGATGATGTCACCGAGCCTGTGTTCGAGGCGGAGGGTTTGCAAAAGTTCACCTATTCGGCGAAGAGCAAGACGATGACGATGCGGTATTTCCAGACGCCGGACGAGGCGTATGAGGATCCGGATGCGTTTCGTCCGTGGTTCAAACTGGCTATTGAGGCGGCGATGCGGGCGCCGGCACCGAAGAAGAAGGCGGCGATTTGATCAGGCCCTTACAATTGGGCCGATCAGTGTTACATTAGGTATTCAACGTCCGGGCCTTGACCCCGTGCGAGGAGAGAAGACGATGGCTTTGCCGAAATTGAAAGTGATGTCGGTGACCGACGCCGCGGCGGACCGTATCCGCAGCATTATGGCGAATGCAGACCGGCCGATCGAGGCGATCCGTGTCGGAGTCAAGAATGGCGGCTGCGCGGGAATGGCGTATACGATTGATTATGAAGAAAAAATCCGCCCGGGCGATGATGTCGTCGATGAAAAGGGCGTGAAGATTGTTGTTGACCCGAAGGCGCTGATGTTTCTGCTCGGCACGGAAATGGATTTCCAGAGCGGGATATTGGCATCGCAATTTGTGTTCAATAATCCGAACCAGACATCAGCCTGCGGGTGCGGCGAGTCGGTGGCGATTACGCCGGCGACTGTTAACGGCGCGCACGCGCACTCCTGACTTTTATCTCAGCTTGGCCGACCGCATCATGAAGCCCGGCATGTGATCGCCGAGGCCAAGAGGCGTTGGCTCATTATCCTCGGGATAGGACCGGCGCGGACGGCTTTCGTCGGACCGTGCGGGGCGCTCATCGCGCGGGGGGCGTGTGTCCTGCTGTTCGCGCGGGACGCGTTGTTCGGCTGGCGCTGCGGCGATTTCGGTCTGAGCCACGGCTGCGGGCGGACGCTTTGACGGCGCGCGCGGGGTTTCTTTTGGCGCTTCCGCTTTGATCTCGGCTGGTTTGGCTTCCGGCGATTTGCGGGGCTGGCCTTTGGCGGGTGCGTTGCGACCACCACGACCGCGCGGGGCGGGGGCTTCGCTTGCAAAACCGGATTCGTCGAGCGAGGGGCCGAGCCATTCGATCGGGCGCTTGATCATGGCTTCAATTGCGCTGAGATTTTTGTGGTCCTCAGGGCTGATCAGCGTGAAGGCGGTGCCGAGTTTGCCGGCGCGGCCGGTGCGACCGATGCGGTGGACGTAATCTTCGGCGTGATGCGGGGCATCATAATTGAAAACGTGACTGACATCGGGAATGTCGAGACCGCGGGCGGCGACGTCGCTCGCGACGAGGAACTGGGTTGTGCCGGCGCGGAAACCGTCAAGCGCGACGGTGCGGGCGCGCTGATCCATGTCGCCATGAAGGGCTGCGACGTTAAAGCCGTGGCGCAACAGGGATTTGAGCAGCAATTGCACGTCGATTTTGCGATTGCAGAAGATGATGCCGTTTTTCACATCTTCGGAGTCGCGCATCAGGCGGCGGAGCGTTTCACGTTTCTGGGCCGGATTATGCGGAGTTGCGACGAGGCGCTGGGTGATTGTCGAGGCGGTTGTGGCCTGACGGGCGGTTTCGATCCGGGCGGGATTATGCAGGAACGCATCGGTGATGCGCTGGATCTCGGGTGGCATGGTGGCGGAGAAAAACAATGTCTGGCGCGTGAACGGCACCATGCGGCAGATTTTCTCGATGTCGGGGATAAACCCCATATCAAGCATGCGGTCAGCTTCGTCGATGACGAGCACTTCGATGCCGGTGAGGAGAAGTTTGCCGCGTTCGATGTGATCGAGCAGGCGGCCGGGTGTTGCGATCAACACGTCGACGCCGCGGGCAATTTTGAGATCCTGATCGCCGAAGGAAACACCGCCAATGAGCAGGGCGACATTGAGTTTCTGGCCGGCGCCATAGCGGACGAAAGATTCCTCGACCTGGGCGGCCAATTCGCGGGTTGGCTCCAGAATGAGCGTGCGCGGCATGCGTGCGCGCGCGCGGCCTTGCTCGAGAAGGGTAATCATGGGGAGCGTGAAGGCGGCGGTTTTACCGGTGCCCGTCTGGGCGATGCCGAGCACGTCGCGCCGTTCGAGCACGCGCGGGATGGCCTGCTCCTGGATCGGTGTCGGCTGTGTATAGCCGGCGGCTGTGACGGCTTCGAGGACTTTTGGGCTAAGACCCAGTTCAGAAAAATTCATCGTTCACGGCCGCCTCTCGGTCGCGGCATGGCGGGTGCAGGGCCCGGTTCGATCATGCGACGAACCTTCAGCGCTCTCAGCACCATTGAGCGCGCACCATAGGAGGAATCGTCAACAAGTCAATGATTTAGATGGAGCGGGAGTTTCATGGGCGGTATTTCACCTGTCTCTCAGTGTTGTAAAACGGCTGCATGATACTATCCAAACTGCTGAATCCCGACACATCCAACGGATAGCTTCTAACGCTTCATCGTGCATCTGGGTCGCGTTGTTCATAACGGGTTCATGATGAGCAACACGGTTTCTGAATCTCCTTAGTGCATTCATCCGACCATGAATAACACTTCGACGGAGTCCCCTCATCGAGTTGAACCCTCGGTAAATAGCCATTCTCCAGAGTGTTGCATCATATCTCGGGGCAATCAGGCTGACCCAAAACGAAAATTTAAGTGCAGCAACAATGTCGTCATTTGTCGGGGATTTTAATTTTTGTGCTGTAATCTGTATTTCGCGTATTGTACCACCATCGAAAGGCGGCGTTCCATTTGTAAGCCAATTGTTACCAAAAACTTCTTCCATGGCCAAATTGATTGTATTTCGCAAACATATCTCTAGACCTTGAAGCACCGGATACATGGCCTCCGAGATTTTAATATTTTGCTCATAAATACTGATCGCGGCATCTAGATTTCCGTCTGCCATTTCCAAATATTTTTTCAACCGAACGCGTGAAATGGTTCGTTCAAGGGAATTATTGACGTCTGTTGTTCTCGAATCTTTCATTTGACGTTTCATGTCATTGTGATATTTTTTCAAAGTCTACCCCGGGTCGGCCTCTGCTGAAAAGCATGCTCCCGGGGTCAGTCTTGCCAGTCAAGTATAAGACTTTTCAGCCTCAATTTCACCCCTTATCGCGCATGATGCGGGATCTTTCGCGCTCCCAATCGCGTTTTTTGGCGGTTTCGCGCTTGTCGGCGACGTTTTTGCCTTTGGCCAACGCGATTTCGACTTTGGCGCGACCCTTTTCGTTGAAATAGATTTTGAGGGGCACGATGGTCATGCCTTCGCGCTGGACGGCGGCGACGAGTTTGTCGACCTGACGGCGATGGAGCAGCAGACGGCGCGGGCGCTTGGGCGTGTGGTTGAACTGGTTGGCCTGAAGATATTCCGGAATATTGGCGTTGACGAGGAAGAGATCGCCGTCTTTTTCAGTGGCGTAGCTCTCGCCGATTGTGGCCTTGCCCGCACGGAGCGATTTGACCTCTGTACCGGTCAGCGCAATGCCAGCCTCGAACACCTCGCCAATCGCGTAATTGAAACGCGCTTTGCGGTTATCGGCGGCGACTCTGGCATTGCCTTTTGGTGCGGCTGTCATTGTGGCGGTGTAGCCCTTCAGGCGTCGGTGAGACCGGCAAACGCCATGGCCTTGCGGATAATGGCGCGGGTTGGCTCGGTGGTGGGAACCATGGGGAGGCGGACTTCGTCTGACATGCGGCCCAGCACGGAGAGCGCATATTTTGGCCCTGCGGGATTGGGCTCGACGAACAGGGCCGAGTGGAGCGGAAAGAGCTTGTCCTGATAGGTCAGGGCCTTGGCGTAATCGCCGGAGAGGGAGGCATTCTGGAAATCGGCACAGGCCTTGGGGGCGACGTTGGAGCTGACCGAGATGCAGCCATGGCCGCCATGCACGTTGAAGGCGAGGGCGGTGGCGTCTTCGCCGGAGAGCTGGATGAAATCGGGGCCCATGGCCAGACGCTGCTGACTGACGCGGACAATGTTGCCCGTGGCATCCTTCACGCCGACGATGTTTTTGAGTTCATAGAGGCGGGCCATGGTGTCGACCGACATATCCACGATGGAACGAGGCGGGATGTTGTAGATGATAATCGGGATGCCGATGGCGTCGTTGATCGCCTTGTAATGCTGGTACAGGCCCTCCTGATTGGGCTTGTTGTAATAGGGGGTGACGATGAGTACGGCGTCGGCGCCGGCCTTTTCGGCGTGGCGGGAGAGTTCAACGGCTTCGCTGGTATTATTGGACCCGGCGCCGGCAATGACGGGAATGCGGCCCTTTGCCTCGTTGATGCACCACTCAACAACGCTTTTATGCTCGGCATGGGACAAAGTCGGGCTTTCGCCGGTTGTGCCGACGGGAACGAGGCCATGCGTGCCTTGCGCAATCTGCCAATCGACATGACCGCGGAAGGCGGCCTCGTCGACTTTGCCGTTTTTGAACGGCGTGACCAAAGCCGTCATCGACCCCCTGAAAGTGCCATTCTTGCTCATGACGTCATTCCCTTCTTGCTGTCATTGCATCGCGTTGAATGACACATAAACATTTGCGCGGGTGCAGGGAAGGGCTGTGTGACGGTTTCCCGTTTGTTGCGTGCGATAATGCCTTGCGGACGCCGTATTTTTCCCGCCTTTAGGAGGGAATGAGGGGTGATTCCCGTTGGCGTTGTGGAGGAGTTTCAGTGTCGATACGGATCAGCAGGCGGGGTGTGCTGGGAGTGGTGGCCGGGTTGCCTCTGGCGTTACAAAATGCGGGGGTGCAGGCGGCGGAAGCGCCATTCGGGATCAGGCACGGGCTCGACGGGGAAGGGCTTGCGACGCTGAAGGCGGCGATCGGGGCGTATCGCGAGGCTGATCTGGTTCAGGGCGATGCGATTGCGGCGCGCCTCAACGACCCTTTGGCGCGGATGATTCTGGAATGGGTGGCGCTGCGGAACGTGCCGGAAAAGGCGGGTCTTGAACGGATTGCCACGTTCTTGAAAGCGAACCCGACCTGGCCTGTGCTCGCACTGATCCGGCGGAAGGGCGAGGATGCGCTCCGGACGGAAAAGCGGGATGACGAAACGGTACTGGCCTTTGTCGGCAAAGACCGGCCTTTGACGGCCGTTGGCCGCGCGCTTTTGGCGCGGGCGCTGAAGGGCAGGGGGCAGATGGCGGGGGCGGTGAAGCTTGCGGCGTCTGTCTGGCAGGATGATTCGATTCCCGACGAGATTGAGGCGATGATTTTGGAGGAGTTTGGTGACCGCCTCGGAATGCAGGACCATCGCGTGCGGCTGGCGACCCAGCTTTTTGCGGAGAATTGGGAATCAGCGTTTCGGGTTGCGGCGCTGATCGGTCCGGGATTTGAGGCGATTGTCCGGGCACGGAGGGCTGTAGGCGCGCGGTCGAATGACGCGCAGAGGCTGATTGCGGCGGTTCCAGAAGCGTTGCGAAAGGAACCTGCATTCATCCACGCCGAGGCGCAGTTTTACCGGCGGGCAGACAGGCTGGACAGAGCCGCGGCGGCGTTGCAGCGTTTGCCCAAGGGTGTTTCGCTTATAAAACCTGATGAATGGTGGATGGAGCGGCGCGTGCTGGCGCGGAGGCTGTTTGACGACGGCAAGGCGGACGCAGCGCTCGAGGTGATTGACGCGCATGGCGTGCCGGGGGCGACCAACCGGCTCGATGCGGAATTTATGGCGGGGTGGATTGCGCTCGAGGGGTTGAAGGATGGCGCGGTTGCGGGCAGCTATTTTGCCGAAGCACAACGCTTTGCGACAGCGCCTTCCTCGCAATCACGGGTGGCCTATTGGCAGGCGCGGGCATTAGTGGCGGCAAAGCGGTCACCGGACGAGGCGTTGACAAGGGCGGCGATGTACGGGTTGACCTATTACGGGCAATTGGCGCGGATATGGCTCGGGCGGCGGGAGATCGGGTTCAGGCCGATGCCGGTGCCGAACGGGGCGGCACTCGGCGGGCAAGTGACGATGTCGGCTGTTCTGATGCTGAGCGAGGCGGGGGAGGAGGACATCGCCGCACCGATCATGTCCGAACTGGCACTGATGATGCCGGATGCGCCGGCTTTAGCGGCTCTGGTAATGGTGACGCGCTGGCTTGGCAGCAAACGGTTTGAAACCATGGCGGGAAAATTGGCGTTTCAGCGCGGGATTGCATTGGACGAGGCGATGTATCCCGTGGGCGGATTGCCCGACGTGCCGGACTTTGGCGTGGAGCGCGCACTGGTGCATGCGCTCTCACGGCAGGAAAGCTCGTTTGACCCGAGGGCGATCTCACCTGCCGGAGCGCGGGGGCTGATGCAATTGATGCCCGCGACCGCAAATGAGACGGCGGCGAAAGCGGGGTTTGATTTTCAGGAACCGTGGCTGCTGGATGACCCGACCTATAATGTGAGGGTGGGGACGTTGCATTTGAAGGATTTGCTGGAGCTTTGGGGCGGGAATTATGTGCTCGCCATTGCATCTTACAATGCGGGGGCGAGCAATGTGAGGCGCTGGGTGACGGCCTATGGCGATCCGCGCCTTGCAGGCACAGACAGGGTGGCTTGGATCGAGCGGATTCCGTTCGGCGAAACGCGGACCTATGTGCAGAAAGTGTTGGAAAATCTGCAGATCTACCGCGCACGGCTCGATGGGCAGACCGAGATTGCGCTGGATACGGATCTGGCAAAGGGGAGTGAGTAGCGAGTGGGGAGTGGGGGATAACGGACCGCGAGGCTCCTGCCTCGCATTTTGCGCGCCGGGA
>JBJTDR010000024.1:0-32277 GCA_046092445.1 Hyphomicrobiales bacterium
CCGTGATCCCGTGCAAAGGCTTCGATGGCAGGCCGTAAGGTAGCCATGCCATGGGCATGGTCGAGAAGATCCAAAATCTTCGCCCGGGCGGCACGAATATCAAGATCGAGCAGCATCGCCTTGACCGGGCCGATAGCTGCCGGCGACATGGACAGGGCCCTGTAGCCGATCGCAATCAGCGTCATGGCTTCGAGCGGCTTGCCTCCAAGTTCACCGCACAGCGTGACCGGAATGCAAGCTCGTTCGCTTGCCTCCGCAATCAGGCGCAAGGCCCTGAGAGAGGCGGGGCCGAGGGGATCAAAGCGAGTGGAAATCAGAGGGTTTTCACGATCGGCAGCATAGAGAAACTGCATCAGATCATTCGAGCCGACTGAAAGAAAATCGGCTTCTGCGGCAATCTCGTCAATTTCAAACAAAAGCGAGGGCACTTCCACCATCACGCCCAGTCTGACGCTGTCGGGAACGGCATGATGGTAGCGGACCAGATGCTCCTGTTCGCGCTGGACCAATGCCTTCGCGCGGACGAATTCGTCAACGCTCGCGACCATTGGGAACATGATTTTGAGATGACGGCCTGACGCTGCCTTCAGAAGCGCGCGCAACTGCGCTCTGAGCAATCCCGGACGATCAAGACCGATCCGAATCGCGCGCCAGCCGAGGGCAGGATTTTCTTCATCCCGAGTCCTCATGTAGGGCAGAATTTTGTCGCCGCCGATATCGAGTGTGCGGAAGGTGACTTGCTTGTCGCCCACAGCCTCGAGAACGGTTTTGTAAAGTGTAATCTGTTCTGTCGGCGTCGGCATCCGCTCCGAGATCATGAATTGGAGTTCGGTTCGGAAAAGCCCGATCCCGTGTGCCCCGGTGGCATTCATGTGCGGCAGATCAATCAGCAGTCCGGCATTCATGTTGAGCGAAATCGGCACACCGTCTTTCGAAATGGCAGGAACATCCCTGAGTCTGCGGTATTGTTCCTGACGGCGTGCGCGCAGGCGGGCCTTTTCCTTGTAGGCGTCTTCGACATCCTGCTGCGGGCGGATATGCACCTGTCCGGTCGCACCATCGACGATCAGCGCATCGCCCGCTTCGACAAGGCCCGTGATATTTTCGACCATGCCGACGGCGGGAATGCCGAGTGCGCGAGCGACAATGGCAACGTGGCTGGTTGCTCCACCCTCTTCGAGGATCAAACCGCGCAATCTGGAACGGTCATAATCGAGCAGGGCGGCAGGACCCATTGAACGTGCGACGACGATGGCATTCTCGGGGAGCTGGATTTGTCCGCTGACCATGTCGCGACCGACAAGACGATGCAGCAGGCGATTGGCCAGCTCATCAAGATCATGCAGACGATCTCTCAGATAGGGATCCGTCTGGCGGAGCATCCGGGCGCGGTTGTCGGACTGGACGCGCTCGACCGCAGCTTCGGCGGTCAGGCCGGAGAGGACGGCTTCGCGCAGACGCCGCATCCAGCCGGGATCATTGGCAAACATGCGGAATGTTTCAAGCACTTCCCGATGCTCGCCGGTATGGGCGACGTCGCCATGATCGACCAGAAGATCGATCGAGGATCGCAGACCGTCAATCGCCTCGTCCAGACGTTGTTTTTCGAGGTCTGGATCGTCCGCAATCAGGTTCGAGATCACGACGCGCGGTTCGTGCATCACGGCATGGCCGAGGCCGACACCGTCGGCGAGGGCTTCTCCCGTCAGCGTCATCCGGCGGCGCAGGGCGATATCGAGACCGGGCCTTGCGAGGGCTTGCAATTCACCCGAGGCGACCATCTCCGCCAGCACCATGGCGGTGGTTTGCAGTGCCTCGACCTCTTCTTCGGAATAGAGCCGGTGTGCACGGTTCTGGACAACCATGACGCCGAGCGTGTTACCGGCCCGCAAAACGGGAACACCGAGGAAGGATTGATAGATTTCTTCACCCGTCTCGGGCTTGTACGAGAAGGCCGGATGGGATTGGGCGTTCGGCAGGTTCAGGGGTTCCGCCTGCTGGGCGATCAGACCGACAAGGCCTTCGCCCGCTTTCATCGTTGTTAGATGGACGGCTTCGCGCTTGAGGCCTTCGGTCGCAAAAAGCTCAAGCGTGTTGTCTGCCCGCATTACATAGAACGAGCAGACTTCGGCAACCATGTTGGAGGCGATGACAGTCACGATTCTGTCGAGGCGCGCCTGTGCGCTGACCGGCTCTGCCATCACTTCGCGGAGCCGACGCAGCAGGATCCTGGGACCGCCGAGCGCAGATCGCATGGGCTGTTTCCTCACTCTGCCAGTTCACGCTTGGCCATTTACAACTTAAGCTAACGAGATCGCACCCGTGCCCGCGTGATAAATGATCAGCACGAGGGACGCAATGCAAAGACTGAACCAACCCGGCGGCTGTCGTCCTGTCAGTGTTTGTCGAGGCCATAAAGGGAATGCAACGTCCTGACCGCTAGTTCGGTGTAGGCCTGATCAATCAGTACGGAGAATTTGATTTCCGAGGTCGTGATTGCACGAATATTGATTCCCTTGTCCGCGAGTGCTTTGAACGCCTTCGCCGCAACCCCGGCATGGCTGCGCATTCCGACGCCAATTGCCGAAACTTTCACCACATCTGTCGCCCCTTGCAGGGAGGCAAAGCCGATCTGGTCGTGGATACTTTCAAGGATTGTTTTCGCGCGATCAAAATCCGCGGTCGGCACGGTAAAGGTGATATCTGTCGCCGTTGTATCGTCGGATACGACCTGAATGATCATGTCGACATTGATATTGGCGTCGGCCAGCGGTACGAAAATCGCCGCGGCGACCCCCGGTTTGTCGGCAACACGCCGCAGGGTGATCTGCGCTTCGTCTTTCGAGTACGCAATGCCAGTGATGATCTGCTGTTCCAAGATATCCTCCTCGCCGCAGATGAGAGTGCCTGGTTGCGGGCTGTCCGGATCATCGAAGGACGAGCGGACATACGTCGGGACCCGATGAACCATTGCCAGTTCGACCGAGCGAACCTGCAAAACCTTTGCGCCCATCGAGGCCATTTCGAGCATTTCCTCGAACGCGACCTTTTCCAGCCGCTGGGCCTTCGGGACGATCCGCGGATCGGTCGTGTAGACCCCGTCCACGTCTGTGTAAATATCGCAGCGTTCGGCATTGATCGCAGCTGCGATGGCGACGGCGCTTGTGTCCGAGCCGCCCCGGCCCAGCGTCGCAAGCCGACCTGTCGGCTCGTGAATGCCCTGAAAGCCTGCAATCACTGCAACTTCGTTCAGTCGCGCGAAATGATCTGTGAGGGCCGTACCATCCACACCGATGATTCTGGCCGAGCCATGCGCATCATCGGTACGGATCGGGATCTGCCACCCCTGCCACGATCGCGCGGCAATGCCCATATTCTGCAAAACAATCGCTAGAAGGCCGGAGGTCACCTGCTCGCCCGAGGCGACAACGGCGTCATATTCCCGCATATCATGCAGCGCGGAGGCGTCCTTGCACCACGCAACGAGTTCGTTTGTCTTGCCGGACATGGCTGACACAACCACGGCCACGTGATAGCCGGCGTCGACTTCGCGCTTGACATGGCGTGCGACGTTGCGGATGCGATCAAGGGTCGCGACGGATGTTCCGCCGAATTTCATGACGAGTGTGGCCATGAGCGTTATGGTGTTCTCTTGGGTCGGGCGTGCCATGATTTTTGATCACGACGCGTTATTGTTGGAAAAGGCGCACATCCATGACGGCGCAGAAGCGCGCTGTCAATATGATCATGAAGTCGAATGGTATGGAAAGCGGGAGAGAGAAAATGAACAGGGTTCGTGATCGCTCAAAAGGACATCAGACCGGATCAACCGTTGATCAGGAGGAAGTCGCACGCTTCGAGCGGATTGCCAGAACTTGGTGGGATCCCCAGGGCCCGATGAGGACATTGCACAAATTCAACCCCGTTCGGTTGCAGGTGATCCGTGACGCGGCATCACGGAATTGGGCGCGGGACGTCGCGCTCGGTCGTCCGCTTGAAGGACTATCCGTCCTCGATATTGGCTGCGGCGGCGGCTTGCTGTGCGAACCGCTGACACGGCTGGGTGCCAATGTCGTCGGCATCGACCCGGCCCCGACCAACATCGAGGTGTCACGCCTCCACGCGGCGGAGTCGGGTCTTGAGATCACCTATCGGCAAACCACTGTCGAGGATGTTGTCGCCAGCGGCGAGCGGTTCGATATCGTGCTTGCGATGGAAGTCGTCGAGCACGTTGCCGATGTCCCTGCTTTCGTTGCCGCGTGCTGCGCCGCTGTGAGGCCGGGCGGGATGCTGTTCATGGCGACGCTCAACCGGACCTTGAAGGCCTTCGCGCTCGCCATTGTCGGCGCGGAATACGTCCTCGGCTGGCTCCCCAAAGGCACGCATCAATGGGACAAATTCGTCACCCCGCGTGAATTGGAAGCTGCGATTGCACGCGGCGGGTTGACCATCAAACAGCGTGATGGGGTTGTTTTCAACCCGTTCACCAACCAATGGAAACGCTCGTGCGACCTCGATGTGAACTATATGCTGGCGGCTGAGAAACCTCTCTGGCAGGCACCTTTGGTCACAAAGACACGAGAGGCCGGCCCTGGAGCGCCTGAACAAACGTGAACAGCGTCAAAGCCGCATAGGCCACACTGAAGGCGATCAGCACCAGCCTGTCTCGGGCGACGTTCATTCCCGCCAACACCGCACCGGCGAGCGGTATGATCTGTTGTGCATGTAGGCCGAGGAAATGCGCAACCCTGAGGTCGCCAACCGCAAGTGACCACCCGAAAATCGGGATCGAGCCTGCATCAAACGGCGGCTGGCCAACAAAATGGCTTAGATTTCTGCTTATCGCCATGCCGTTGGCGGTTGCAAATACAAAGCTGAGAACAAGGCCGATGATCGCTGCAAGACGGAAGACGGACGGCCTATACGGAGCGTCTTTCCGGGCAATTCCGTAGGCGAGCACCAACGATGTCGCCGCGATCGTAATGGCTCCGACACCCATGAGGCTATAGAACATTGAGGCAAGCGGGGTCTCGATGTTGAAGTGCGATGCCTCGCCACGCGACGCGCGCCAGACGATGTAACCGATTTCGAATAAACTCGGAAAAATGAAGCCCCAGACGATCAATCGCCCGCCCCACCCGCGGCGAAAGGCTTGGCTCGCCAGAGGCATCAACCACACAAGCGTCAATCCGAACACCGCGAGGGAGAGCTGGAATTTGAGCGGTTTCATCCAGATATTCACGCCGTTCAGCATCCGATCATCCAGTCCGTAGGCGATAGCGGTCGGGATCATCGCGAGAAGAAGGATCAGGCTGAACCAAACGAGGATCGGTTCGCGTGAGCAGAACTCGGCCCATCGGTCGCGCAGTCCGGAAAGCCAGGTATTCGCCCCGGCAGCAGAGCCCCATCGACGCGACAGACGGATGATCTGCAGGCCCAGATACCCGACAGGACCGAACAGGAAAGTCAGCAGCAGCAACGGGATGACAATGGCGTGGGCGATGCCCTCCGCCCGCGCCGTTCGTGCGACCCACGCGCCGATCAAAAGATCGAATGCCAGATAATGCAGCCATCCCGCCAATAATAAGGGCCGCGATTGAAAAAGCAGCGCCACATCATCGAGCGATCCGAACCCGCCTTCTCCGCGGCTCCACCAGACGCCAATCAGAGCCGTATAGGCGAGCGCAAGAAGAACGGGAATGATCGCACCGGCGATGATCTGGGCCAGATTGCGCCAGGTCGGGATGAGGATGAGGACGATCCACCCCGTGATTGCAACGAGATTACCAATTTCGAAAATCGTCTCAAGCACGCGTCGTCTCCTATCTTAACAATGTTCAATTTACTTTGTCGAAGTTATCAGATATCTTGATACTGTCAAGATTCAAAAGATATGCGTCAGAGTTTGGGGTCAAGATGTATACAAGTGGCTCGGATGAGCATAATTCGGACACTGAAAAGACGCGTCGCTATCACCATGGCGATCTGCGGCAGGCATTGATCCGGTCTGCGGAAGCCTTGATCGCAGAAAAGGGTATTGCGGGTTTCACCCTGCGCGAATGCGCCCGCCGCGCAGGCGTTTCACCTTCTGCGCCATCGCATCATTTCGGCCATGTGGCCGGCCTTTTGAGCGCCATTGCAGCGCTCGGTTTCTCCGACCTTGCCAATGCAATGGAGCATGCGAAGGATCAGATGCAGGGAAATCCCGGGAATGAATTTCAGGCTATTGGCGAGGCCTACATCACCATCGCCATGATGAATCCGCCCCGATTCCGCATCACATTCGGGCAGATGCCGCTCGATTGGAGTAACCCTGAATTACTCCTCGAGTCGCAACGCGCATTTGGAATTCTGGAGCGTCAAGTCAGAATGATCAGAGGCGTCTCCAGGGCAGGTGATCGGGTGCTCGATACGCAGGCTTCGACCGTCGCTGCCTGGTCCATCGTCCACGGCTTCAGCACGTTACTGCTGGACGGGCGACTTGACACGTTCACGACAGCAACTGCTCAAGAAAACCGTGTTCGAATTCTGGCGCGGAAGATGCTGAAAATGCTGATCAACGGGATCGGGAATTAACCGCTGCCGTCCCGTATTTTCAATTCCATTCGTCAAAAGCGGGCGGAACCGGCAGGATGCCGACCCCGTCCTCGATCAATTCGCGCGCTTCTTCCAAAGAGGCGCGACCATAAATCGGACGCTGCTCAATATCGCCGAAATGCATCTTGCGGGCTTCTTCAGTAAAACGCGATCCGACATCCTCCGAATTTTCTGTCATCCTTTGCCGGATTTCGGCCAGTTTCTTGCGCATGTCGAGATCTTCGGGGCTCAGTAGCGCAGCAGACTGGGACGCGGGCGCAATCCATTCCAGTTCTGCGGGACCGAGATCGGTCCGCTGGACTTTCGGCGACATGATCTGTTTGCTGATTTTTGTCGAGTTGCAGGCGGGACACTCGATCAACTTTTTCGAATTGAGCGCGTCAAAGCCGGCACTGTCCCTGAACCAGCTGTCAAATTCATGGTCGTTGTCGCAGATGAGCGCGTAACGGATCATGCCGATGCGGCCTGAGGCATTTTGGGGTTCCGTGTATGTTTGAGCGCGGGGATGCGCCCGCGAACCTCGCCGACTTTGGCCGGATCAATCTGCGCAACAATAATCCCCATCTGGCCATCCGCTTCGGCCAGCACGCGGCCCCACGGGTCGATGATCATCGAATGGCCATAGGTCTCGCGTCCGTCCTCGTGAACACCGGCTTGCGCCGCCGAGATCATGAAGGCGCCGTTTTCAATGGCGCGGGCGCGATGCAAAACGCTCCAATGCGCCTCGCCCGTCTGTCGCGTGAAACAGGCAGGGGCCGACAATATCCCGCAACCCGCTTGGGCCAGTCCGCGGTAGAGATAGGGAAAGCGCACATCGTAACAGATGGTCAAGCCAAGCCGGGCCCATGGCAGATCGACGGCGATTGCTTCCTGCCCGCCGGTATAGGTGTTTGATTCGCGCCAGGTCTCGCCATTCGGTAGATCGACATCGAACAGATGGATTTTATCGTAACGGGCCATGATGTCGCCATCCGGCCCGATAACGAAGGCGCGATTGGCAACCTTGTCGCCATTCTTGATCGCGAGCGAGCCGGCGTGGAGAAATATTTTATGCGCGCGGGCAAGGTCGCGGAGCTGCGCCAACATCGGATCGGACGCTTCGTCGCGCAGCGCCGCAATCATCGACGAGCGATGGCCATTGACCATATTGGACATTTCAGGCGTCTGGACATACTGCGCACCAGCACCCACGGCCTCTTTGATGAGGCTTGTGGCTTGATCGATATTGGCCTGAGGGTCGATGCCGGATCGCATCTGGACGCAAGCGGCAGTGAATGCTGTGGTCATGGCGCTGTCTTTCAGGCGTTCAGAAGGGGATCGAGTTTGCCCGCGGCATCGAGGGCATAGAGATCGTCACAGCCGCCGATATGGGTTTCGTTGATAAAGATCTGCGGCACGGACGACTGACCATTCGCCCGTCTCGCCATGGCGGCCTGCGCTTCGCCACCGCTCGAGACATCTATGTGCTCATAGACGACGCCTTTCTTCTTCAGAAGGTCGATTGCCGAGTGGCAATAGGGACACCAGGATTTTGTGTAGATCGTTATTTGAGCCATTGGAATTCCGTTTTTGAGCGATGACCCACCCAATATAAGCACTTTATTCCGCTTTTGCCACACAGGCGAAAACAAGCAGGTCAACCGACGCGGCACCAGCACGCAGCAGCACGCGGGAGGCGGCATTTGCCGTTGAAGCAGTTGTCATCACATCATCCACCAGCACGATCCGTGCGCCCGCAATGTGTCGGCGGTGTTTTGCTGCGACGTTGAAGGCGCCCTGAAGATTTTTCAGCCGCTCATTGCGCGTCAAACCCACCTGCGATTGCGTGGATTTGATCCGTTTAAGAAGATGCGCGGCAACGGGGCAACCCGTTTGCTTTCCGATTGACGCGGCCAGCAATCCAGCCTGATTGAACCGTCTTCCAAGGTAGCGGCGGCGATGAAGGGGAATCGGAATGATCAATGTCGCGTCCTTTAACACCTCGCATCCGACGCGTGTCATCCACCGCCCCATCGGCAAAGCGAGTTCAAGTCGATCGCCATATTTCAGCCGGTGAACCAGTTCGCGCGCGAGATCGTCATAGCGGGCAACCGCGCGCGCCCGGCCGAAAACCGGCGTATCCTTGATCGCTGCGGCAGACAGCAACGGCAGCCCGAAATCTGCCGGGAGCGGCGTACCCAGCCTTTCGCAATAGGGCTTTTCGATAAACGGAAGCTGCCACCAACAGACCGGACACAGCCCGTCGGCCTCGCCAAGCGGTACATTGCACCCGATGCACGCGGCAGGATAGAGCGTATCGAGCGCCGAGTGGAGGAGACGGTCAAGCCCGATGCGGCGATAGAACGGCACTCGCCTCCGCACGTCAGGCACCTGAGGGTCCGTCCCGGTGGCACCAACCGGCCACCAAAGCCCATCGGTCTCGAGAGTTGACATCATCGGAGGCATTCCGGCGTTGTTCCGCGTTCAGATTAGAAAAATTGAACAAAAAATCCAATCCGTTTTTGCGTTAGGTGCGGCTTGATACTCTTTTGCCACGCCAGACGGGAATCTGTGGGTGTTGCAGTGCCATTCGATCAAGATGGTTTACCGACCCTTAATCTTTTTCGCCCACTAATCGGCTTCTGTGTTCATTATCCGGGCCTGTTCGTCCGGACCCGAGCTGGAAGCCGATCAGCCTTGTATTTGTCAGTTGCGTATCTCACTTCGTCGACCCGTTGGTTCCTCAAACAGGCACTCTGTGGATCAATTGCCGCGGTCTGCTCGCTGATGGTGGGCACTACAGGGCTTGGCAATGCGATTGCCAATGGTGAGACGCGGACCTTGTCGCTCAAGCACATGAACACCAAGGAAACACTGACTATTACTTACAAGAATAATGGCAGTTTTGATCGCGATGCCCTCGAAAAACTGAACTGGTTCCTGCGGGACTGGCGTCGCAATGAACAAACAAGCATGGACCCCCGCCTCTTCGATATCGTCTGGGAGACGCATCGGCAGGTCGGCTCCCAAGACGCGATCCATGTTGTGTCTGGGTATCGTTCTTCCGAAACCAATTCGATGCTGCGGCGCCGGTCGAAAGCGGTCGCCAAAAATTCCCAGCACATGCTCGGAAAAGCAATGGATTTTTATCTGCCGGATGTATCTGTCAACGCCATTCGGGACGTCGGATTGCGGATGCAGCGCGGGGGCGTCGGTTATTACCCGACCGCCTACACGCCCTTTGTACACCTTGACGCTGGCAGCGTGCGGCACTGGCCGCGCATGAGCCATGATCAATTGGCGAGGCTGTTTCCGAGCGGAAAGACAGTCCATATCCCATCTGACGGCAGACCGCTTGCGCGTTACGCCGAGGCGGAAGCCGAGATCATCGCCAATGGCGGAACCGTCATGATGGCCGGCCTTGGTGATTCGGAGTCGGATACGGCCGACAAGCCCAGAACCAGGAGCCTCTGGGCGATGCTATTTGGCGGTGGCAATGAGGACGAGGATGCGGACATTGTCACCCAACCCGAAGTCAAGCCGCAGATTGCAAAGACGCCCGCTCCCGCAGCCGTTGTCGAAACTGCAAAGGCTAAGCCTGAGGATGCAGCCCCGGAAAAGCCTGTTGTTGCGGCTCTGTCGCCCGCTGCACAATCTGTTCAACCTGCCATTGCGGCAGAAGCGGGCTCGCGGCCAATCGTCGCCCAGCCGATCCCCTTGCCTTTGGGACGCAACCGGAAAGGCGGCATCGGCGAGGCGATCATGGTGGGTCCCGTGCAACCGCAATTCATCTGGCAGAAGGGTGCCGAACCCGTTGTGACGGCATCGATCCGAAAGGTGACTTACTCTTATATCGCGATGCGACTGCCGCCTGTGCGGGAGAGCGGTAAGTCGTCGGCACGAATAGTTCTGCCCGTCACGACTAATCCGATACCGCCAGTCAGGTCGTCCGGGCGTGTCAGGATTGCGGCCGCTGCCCCGGCGGATCCTGTTACGGTAGGCTCAATCATGCCCAAGTCGATTGCCTCGTCCAAGTCGATTGCTGCAACGAAAACGGCGATCGTCGTCAAGGTCCCGACGATCGGAACCATCAACAAAGTTCCTGTCAAAAGGTTGATTGAGCCATTCGGCTCATCAGGATTTACAGCGTCACCAGATACAATTCTGAAGCCTGGCGTCTTTTCCGGCAGGTTTACAGGTGGCCAACCGTCTGTCAGTGTCGGCTTTCAGGCCAATTAATACGGCATCCCGAGCGCCTGGAGGTAAAGCTCCATAATGGCCTGTTCTTCCTGCCGCTCGGCGTGGTCTTTGCGCCGCATGGACACGATTTTGCGCATCACCTTCGTGTCATAGCCATTTCCCTTGGCCTCGCTATACACTTCGCGCAGATCACCTGCGAGCGCCGCCTTCTCTTCCTCGAGACGTTCGATTCGTTCGATGAATGCTTTGAGTTGGTCTGCAGCAACGGTATTGGACATGAGCGCCTCATTTGATCGCAAGGGTAAGTCCGCTCATGTCGGCCAATCAGCCGCGAGGGTCAAGAACGACTTGATCCGTAAAGGCTTCTGACTGTGGATGATGGCATGGCCATGCCGTTTGGCGGCGATGGACAGGGTCTTCGAGCAGCGTCGAGAGAACAGGCACCAAACGGTCAGCCCAAGCCTGCGCATCGCGCTCCGAGGCAATCAGATCCTGCCTGATTTCGATCAGCGTATTGGAAAGACCGCGCCGGATCGCGTGCCGGTCAATCACATCGCCGGGCAATGCACCATGATACGGCTCGTTATCCCCGATCACCAGATCATCCGCGTTGCGGAGCGTCTTAATCAGCGGCACCGAGAGACGTCCGTCGCCCGCCCACAGAACACCCAAATGCCACGGGCGCGGGACGCCACGCCAGAACGGCGTGAACGAGTGCATGGAAATGATCACCGGTACAACGCCCGCCGCAAGCGAGGCGTTGATGGCCGAGGTGATGGCGTGGTCATAGGGCGCATGAAAACGCCTGATCCGGCGTTCGATTTCGGCATTATCGACCCAGCGATTGCCAGGAACGATCGCGCCATCCGACAGGCGCATCACGAGGGTTGGATCATCAATGCCGCGGTTTGGATCAATCACTAGGCGGGAAAACTGCGTCAGAAGTGCGGGCGCACCGAAAACCTCCGCCATTCGTCGCACGACATACGCCGCGCCAATATCATAGCCGATATGGCGCTCGAGCTGTTCGTCGGGGAGACCCAATTTCTGATACTCGTCGGGAATCGTATTCGATGCGTGATCGCATAGCAGGATCAGGCCGCGCGCCAGGTCGCCTGCAATGGACTCAACCGCCATATCGGGCGCTCGATCGGGTGTGCGGGCGAAGGATTGGTCCGGGAATAACATGACAGGTCTGCCTCAAGCGAACGGCTTTGCGTAGTGACGGATTAGCGATGATGCACTAGGGAAGGCGGAGTGAGTCGTATCGGGAACCTTATGTCAACATCATCAGTCCAAAAAGTGTCGCTCCCCGCTCTTGATCCTGTCGGGCTCTTTGCGGTTGTCGGCGGCGCACTGGCGATGGGTATGTCCCCCATCTTCGTACGCTTTGCGAGCATGTCGGATGTCCCCGCCTTCGCATCCGCCTTCTGGAGGGTCGCACTTGCTCTGCCGGTTCTCTATGCGTGGGCCTTGCTCGAGGAAAAGCGCGCCGGGAAGGGACCTCAGCCGATCTTCACACGCTCTTCGATCCTTGCCGGGTTCCTGTTTGCGGGCGATTTGTTGCTTTGGCACGTGGCGATTATGAACACGACAATCGCCAATGCGACCTTTTTCGGAACGACCACACCGATCTGGACGGTTCTGGTCGCGGGCTTGATTTTCAAGGAGAAGATCGCAGCTTCCGCCTATTGGGGCATTGCGCTCTGCGTTGCGGGAGGTGCGGCACTCGTTGGCCGATCGATGGAGATCAATCCGGCCCATGTCATGGGCGATCTGCTGGGCATCGGTACGGCGTTCTTTTTTGGCCTGTATTTTTTCGCGGTCCGGGTCGCGCGTCTTCAAGCGGGTGCGGCGCGGGTTACCTTTGGTCTTTCGCTTGTAACGGGACCGATTCTAGGGGCGGCCGCGCTCCTCAACGGCGACCAGTTCCTGCCATCGGACGGAAAGGGCGTCGCAGCACTTCTGGCAATGGCACTGGTGAGCCATGCTGGTGGGCAGGGGCTTCTTGCCATTGCGCTCGGTCGTTTGCCGACCGTGTTTACATCGCTTGTTATCTTCATCGAAGCCATCGGCGCGGCCTTGATTGCCTGGCTGGTGCTCGGTGAATCGCTCGGCTGGTTGCAGGCGCTGGGCGGAGTTCTTATTCTGGGCGGGATCTGGATTTCCCGACCGCGGGAAAGAAGGGAGCTTGCGGAATAATGCCGGTTATCGACCGCCATTTGTTGCTTCACCGCATGTTCGAAGCGGCCGTTCAGGCCGCCCATCCCGACTTCTGTCTGTTGCCGCATTTGCCACTACCGCCCGAAGGCGGGCGCATGATGATCCTCGCGGCGGGCAAAGCCGCAGGCAGCATGATGCGGGTGGCCGAAAAACACTATCGCGAGACGCACGGTCTCGGACCGGACCGCTTGGTCGGGCTTGGTGTCGCACGCATCGGGTATGGCGCCGAAACACCCACCCTGAAAGTGTTGGAGGCGGGACATCCGGTCCCCGATGCTGCCGGTATCGAGGCGACACGACAGGTGATGGAACTCGCAAGCTCAGCCACCGGCGAAGATAAGGTGCTCGTTCTTTTGTCCGGCGGCGGCTCGGCTAACTGGATTGCGCCCGCAGGTGCTCTCACGCTGGCCGAAAAACAGGGCATCACACGCGCGCTCCTGAAGTCCGGCGCGACGATTTCAGAGATCAACACGGTTCGCAAACATCTTTCCGCAATCAAGGGAGGCCGTCTGGTGCGCTTGGCGTCGCCGGCACCCGTTCTGACCTTGGCCATTTCCGATGTGCCGCATGATGACCCGTCGATCATCGCATCCGGCCCAACTGTGCCGGACCCGTCGACCCTTGTGGACGCGCGCACAATCGTTGAAAAATACCGTATTGAATTGCCAAAGTCAGCGCACATTTTGTTGAATGATCCCGCTAATGAAACCCCCAAGCCCGGCGATCCCGTCTTTTCAAAGTCGGAATTCAGGCTGGTGGCACGTCCCGCCCATTCCGTCGACGCCGCGGCTGAAATCGCGCAGCAGGCCGGATATGATGCGCAAAATCTTGGTGCCGACCTTGAGGGCGAGGCGCGGCACGTTGCTGCTCTGCATGCCAACCTCGCCCGCGACGCCGCAAAATCTGGCCGGCGTCTCGTCTTGTTGTCGGGTGGCGAACTCACCGTCACTGTGAAGGGTCAGGGGCGTGGGGGCCCCAATCAGGAATATGCCCTCGCACTCGCGCTGGAGCTCGGCGGACATCCCGGCATTATTGCGTTGGCTGGCGACACTGATGGCACGGATGGCGGCGGCGGGAATGCTGATGATCCGGCCGGAGCTCTGATTGACGAGACAACACTTGAACGTGCTGCTGCAATGGGATTGAACGCCTCGGAATTTCTTACCGATAACGATACGACCGGATTCTTCGAGCGCTTGGGCGATTTACTGACGCCTGGGCCGACAGGAACGAATGTAAATGATCTGCGCGCGATCATTATCGGATAGGCTTGGTTCATGCGGGGGTGACAAGTGCTGACTCTCGTGAGATTAGAGTGCATGAGGTGTTGTCGCCGCCCGATCTTTCTGCTCGCCGCAGCCCTGGCGCTCCTTTTCGGAAGCAGTTCGGTGGCGTTTGCGGATCTCAGGGTGTGCAATATGACATCAAGCAGGATAGGTGTTGCGATAGGCTATCGGACAACTCAGGCCTGGCGGACTGAAGGGTGGTGGAATCTGAAGCCGAATGCTTGTGAAAATGTGATACCGGGTGATTTATCGTCACGATTCTATTACCTTTTTGCACAAGACTATGACCGCGGCGGGGAGTGGAGCGGAATGTCCCCCATGTGCACACGTGATCGCCAGTTCACGATCGAGGGGATCGAGGATTGTCTGGCACGTGGATATGAGCGGTCGAAATTTTTTGAAGTGGATACGGGTGAACAGAAAAGTTGGACAATTCAGTTGAATGACCCGACACGTTTGCCGCAGAAAACACAGTAGGATATCGAATGAGACGGCTTAGACGTGTAAAGATCATCGCCACCCTGGGGCCGGCTTCGGCAAATCCGGAAATGGTCAGCAAACTGTTTCTCGCGGGCGTGGATGTCTTCCGGATCAATATGAGCCATGCCTCGCATGACGGCATGCGCGCGCAAATTGCCATGATCAGGGCTACGGAGCAGCAGTTCGGGCGACCGATTGGCATTCTGGCTGATCTTCAGGGCCCGAAATTGCGGCTTGATATGTTCAAGGACGGCGCCGAGCATCTGGAGAAGGGCGGAACCTTTGTTCTTGACTCAAACACGGCGCCGGGAGACCGGACGCGGGTCCATCTCCCGCATCCCGAAATTCTGGCGTCGCTTCAGGAAGGCCATGTGATACTGATTGATGACGGCAAGGTCAGGTTGCGCGTGACGAACGCAACCAGAACGAAGGCGACGACCATCGTCGAAGTGCCCGGTAAGGTATCCAACCGGAAAGGCGTCAGCTTGCCGGATACCACCATTCCCGTCTCGGCCATGACCGAAAAAGACCGGTCGGATCTCGAGGCGGCGCTCGAGGCCGGGATCGACTGGATTGCCTTGTCTTTCGTCCAGCGCCCCGAGGATGTTGCCGAAGTCCGCAAAGTCGCGCGCGGTCGCGCACTCATCATGTCGAAGGTTGAGAAGCCGCAGGCCATTGCGCGCCTTGACGAAATCATGGAGATTTCCGACGCCTTGATGGTGGCTCGCGGCGATCTCGGCGTTGAGATGCCGCTCGAAAAGGTTCCGGGCCTGCAGAAGCGGATCACTCGAAATGCGCGCCGTCTTGGGAAACCCGTGGTGGTGGCAACGCAGATGCTCGAATCAATGATCACATCGCCGGTACCGACGCGCGCCGAAGTCTCGGACGTTGCGACGGCCGTGTTCGATGGCGCGGATGCGGTGATGTTGTCTGCCGAGTCGGCTGCGGGCCAATTTCCGGTTGAAGCGGTTGCGACGATGAACCGGATTGCCGAAGAAGTCGAGAACGACAAGCTCTATC
Source organism: Hyphomicrobiales bacterium (assembly GCA_046092445.1). GTDB lineage: Bacteria > Pseudomonadota > Alphaproteobacteria > Rhizobiales > Beijerinckiaceae > CAIUPE01. The sequence goes on from JBJTDR010000024.1 coordinate 15,786, forward strand.
GCAGCATCATCATGAATCAGCGCGCCTCAGCCGAGGCGACCGGCGCCGATGCCATCGCCATGGCCACACGTGACGTGGCCGAGACACTTGATCTGAAGGCCATCGTTGCCTGGACGGCTTCAGGCGCCACCGGCTTGCGGATTTCGCGCGAGCGACCCGAGCCGCCCATTCTCGCGCTGACGCCGATAGTCAACACGGCGCGACGCCTCGCACTCGCTTGGGGTGTTCATGCCATCGTGACCGAAGATGCGCGCGACGTGGACGATATGGCGACCAGAGCATGCCGGATTGCTTCAGCTGAAGGATTTGCCCACACGTCACAGAGAATCATCATTGTCGCCGGTGTTCCCTTTGGAACACCGGGGGCAACGAATATGATGAGAATTGCTTTCGTCCAGTAAAAAGGGCGTATGCTCAGGCAGCGCCGATCCGGAGCAGATCGAGCACATGGAGCACGCCGACAGGCTTGCCTTCCTCCACAACGATCAACGAATTGAGTTTGCGGCTGTCTACCATTTCCAGTGCCTCCGCGACGAGCGCATCCGGTGCGATCGTTTTCGGCTCCTTCGTCATAATCTCTTCCGCATTTCGGTTGAGTAACGCATCGGACATGTGCCGACGCAAATCGCCATCCGTTACAAGACCACACAGTCGGTCATGGGCGTCGATCACAATGGCGCAGCCAAGGCCCTTCGAACTCATCGTCAGGATCGCTTCGGACATCGGTGTCTGCGGGTAAATCAGCGGCAGCCGGTCGCCGGAATGCATGACGGCGCGCACCTGTTTGAGCTTCACGCCAAGCTTACCGCCCGGATGGTAGCGTCCGAAATCATTCGGTGTGAAACTCCGGCTTTCGAGCAACGCAACTGCGAGCGCGTCACCCAATGCAAGCTGCATCGTCGTCGAGGTTGTCGGCGCAAGCCCGTTCGGGCAGGCTTCACGCGCATTCGGAAGCGCGAGGCAGATATCCGCTTCGCGACCGAGAGCACTGTCCGGCTTCGAGGTAAACGCAATCAACCGGACACGAAACCGCTTGGCGTAGGCAACAAGATCGGCAAGTTCGGCTGTCTCGCCTGACCACGATATCGCAATGATCACGTCATCCGCTTGAATTATGCCGAGGTCGCCATGACTTGCCTCGCCCGGATGAACAAAATAGGCAGGAGTACCCGTGGATGTCAGCGTGGCAGCGATCTTGCGCCCGATATGCCCCGATTTTCCCATGCCGGATATGATGACACGGCCCGTCGACGCACGGATCATCGTTACCGCCGCGCTGAAGCGCGTTCCGAGGTCCGATTTCAGAGCGGCAGCAAGAGCCTCAAGCCCCGCAATCTCCGTCGTGATCGAACGAAGGCCCGAGTCGACGGCGGCAGGGCTCGGCACGCTATCAGTCGAATGAATCGTTTTCATGCGCTGTGCTTTTCGGCTAGAAGTTTTTCGATTTCGCCGCGCGCAAGCGATCCGAACTCCGGACGCGCGAGCGCAAAAGCGACATTTGCCGTGAGAAAACCGATTTTCGTTCCTGTATCAAAAACCGCGCCATCAAAGACATGGGCGAGGAATTTTTCGGTGTGGAGCAAGCTCAGCATGGCATCGGTCAACTGGATTTCGCCACCTGTACCCTTCTGTTGCCGGCCAAGGATATCGAAGATTTTCGGTGAGAGAACATACCGCCCCGAAATGGCAAGATTAGACGGTGCAGTGCCCGCCGCAGGCTTTTCTACCATATTCCGGATTTGTTGAGATCCATCGGGGAGCTGCATCGCATCGATGATCCCGTAGGACGGCGTCTGCTCCATCGGAACGGCGTACACACTCACACTATTTGCGCCGGTTTTCGCGTGTTGCTCGATCATCGCCTTCAGGCAGGGCTCCTTTCCGTGGTGCAGCATATCAGGAAGGAGCACCGCAAACGGCTCGTCACCGACGAGTTCGCGCGCGCACCACACAGCATGCCCCAAGCCAAGGGGAGCCTGTTGTCGGGTGAAACTCGTCTGGCCCGCACCGGGCAGATCATCCGCGAGCAAGGCAAGGTCGGCATGGCGGTTGCGGCCTGCAAGCGTATGGTCGAGCTCGAAGGCGATATCGAAATGGTCTTCAATAGCGCCCTTGTTGCGGCCAGTGACAAAAATGAAATGCTCGATGCCCGCAGCGCGCGCCTCGTCTACAACGTGCTGGATCACCGGACGGTCGACCACGGGCAGCATTTCCTTCGGGATCGCCTTTGTTGCCGGCAAAAATCTGGTTCCCAGCCCTGCGACAGGAAAAACCGCCTTCCGGATACGCATGGAACAGTTCTCCAGCCTCGTTGAATGGAGCAGCAACACGAACCGAAGCGCTCGTATCGCAATGCGTTCTAATACGTCAAAAAAGTCGTTACGAAAACGATTTTTCACCTCCGGTCAATCATCATCGGTAATCGTCAATACAATCCTAACCATCGCGCGCCATACTCTTTCCTGCTTCCTCAACGAGATACTGACGTATGACACACCTTCCTCGCAGCTTTGCGCTTGCCCTGCTTCTTTTGATCGTGAACGCAGTCGCAGCGGATGCCACGTCGTCCAAGACCAAACTGGAAGCGACCAAGAGAACGTCGTTTCAGACCTTTATCGCCAAGTTATGGCCCGCAGCATCGGCGCGTGGTATTTCCCGTGCAACCTTCGATCTCGCTTTCAATGGCGTGACATCTGATCCGTCAATCGTGGTGCTGACACGCAAGCAATCCGAATTCGTCAAGCCGGTCTGGGAGTATCTCTCGAGCGCAACCGCGCCCGTTCGTGTTCAACGCGGCATTACCGCCCATGATGCGTGGGGTGATACCTTGTCAGTCATTGAGCAGCGCTATGGCGTAGACCGCTCGGTCCTGTTGGGCGTCTGGGGCATGGAAACAAGTTTCGGCGGCTTTACCGGCGGCAAGGACGTGATCCGCTCGCTCGCGACCCTTGCGGCGATCAGATATCGCGGCACTTATTTCCGGACCGAATTGCTGACAGCACTGGAGATTTTGCAGCAAGGCCATATTGAGCGCTCGGCTATGCGCGGCTCGTGGGCAGGAGCCATGGGGCAGACCCAATTCATGCCGACGTCCTTTCGGACATTCGCGGTCGATTTCGACGGAGACGGCCAAAAGAACATCTGGACATCCGTGCCCGATGCGTTGGCGTCAAGTGCCGAATTCCTCCGTCGGAAAGGTTGGCAGCAGGGCTTGCCGTGGGGCTTTGAAGTCATTCTTCCAAGCAAATTTGACTTCAGATCGGGCCCCCATCCCTTCTCCGAATGGCGCGCTTCGGGCATCGCCCGTGCCGATGGCCGGGCAATGCCGGACCAAGGCGAAGCACGGCTCTTTCTGCCCGCGGGCGCGAACGGACCTGCCTTTCTCGTGACAGCCAATTTCGACGTGATCAAGCGCTATAACGCCTCGGATGCCTACGCGCTCGGCGTTGCGCATCTTGGCGATCTGCTCATGGGCGGCGAGGCGTTCCGCGCCGCGTGGCCGGAGCACGAGAAACCGTTGACTCAGGCACAACGCATTGAAATACAGAAGACTTTGACACGCCTTGGTTATGCTGTCGGTAAGCCTGACGGCAGAATGGGAACACGAACCCGCGAGGCGATCCGTGATTTTCAACGCCGCCGGGGAATCATCCCCGACGGCTACCCGAACGAACGGTTCTTGGAAGCATTGCGAAACGGCGCATCGTTCTGAGAATAGAAGGAGCGATTACTCGGACTTCTGGTCGCTGCCTGTGCCTTTATGCATCATGCGATGCGAGCCACGTTCGCCTTTGCCTTTTCTGTCGCCGAACAGCGGCATTCTCGCTATCTCTGCCTGCTGCCTGGCATCAAGTTTCACATAGAGCGCATCAAAGGCGGGCCGCACTGTCTGCAGGCTGTTCAGCGCCGCAGTCATGTGCTTCTCCATTGTCATAAGCCGACCGGGAGGCGTTGTATCGATAACTTCGCCATCCTTCGGACAGCTGGCCTTCAATCCCTCCTGCGCTTTTGCGAGGGCAGTTTTGAAAGCTTCGTATTCCGGCTTCTGCGCGTCGGTTGGCTTGATCCCCGTTTCGAGTCGGTTGAACAGGCGCGCGGCCATTCGGTCCGAATTTTTACAGAAATGGGTTACCGCTCGATCCATTCCTGCACGGTGATCTGCATCTTTTGCAACGCCTTGGCCGCCACCGATAAGTGAAATGAACATGACGGCTCCGCCGACGACGAGTATTTTGCGATTCAGCATCCAAGACCTCCAGTGTTGTGAATGAACTGATACCCCATCTAAACGGAAGGGCGCTCTCATTCCGATGGAGAAAATATTACAAATCGGAAAGCTTGCCACTTACCGGCCCGCCTTTTCGCCGGCCTCCATCTCCGCAACACCAAGCGCATCAGCCAATCTTTTGCTGGCAGAGCCAGGCTTCAGTGGCTTTTGCTGGGAAGGATCGGGAGCCCAGCCTGACAGCCAGAGGGTTTCAAATGTCGCCCGAATACGTCCGTCCGGATCGGAAAATCGCTCGGAATACAGCTCGATGGCACGTAACAAGGTGGCGCGTCGCATTGGTGATCGTCGGCGGGCAATCAACGGATTGGTCGCGCCCATCGCCCTTAGATCGTGCATCAGAGCCAGCGGATGCGCATACCGGACAGTTATCGTTTCGCGGTCCGTGACGGGCAGAGCAAATCCCGCGCGTTGCAGTAATCCGCCGATATCGCGAAGATCGGCAAACGGCGCCACATGTGGGCTTGCGCCACCCTCGACGAGAGCTTCAGCCTCTCCCATACACTCTCGCAATTCCTGAAGCGTCGCCCCGCCGAGCATGCACCCGATGAAAAGACCATCCGGTTTCAGAACCCGCCGCAGTTGAATGAGCGTTCCGGGCAAATCATCAACCGTTTGCAAGGCATAGAGCGACACCACGGCGTTGAAGCTCGCGTCAGAGATTGGCAGGAAGGAGATATCTGCCAGGACTTCCTGAAACAGATCGGATTGGCTGCGATTCTGTATCGGTGCAGCCCGAAGCACAGATTTTGCCCGACCCGTTTTCAGCAGCGACCGTGCGGCATCCGGCAATGGCGTGCCCAGATCGAGAACCTGATCAAACGTCCTCAAGATCGCCGAAAGCCTGTCCTCCAGATCATCAACTGCCCGTCGGAGCAGGAAATCGGCAGCTTGCCCGCTCATGGCGCGCTTGAGGCGGCCACGGATGAGGTTCTGGTCAAACAGGGCAGGTGCTGTGGACATTGGCGTTCTATGCCGCGTCTTGCGTTCAGCGTCAAAGACAATGCATCCGGACAAGGAGGTTGTTCGGTAGCCGGAAATGGGTAGATTGTGCTGATTCGCTCTCTGGATCAGATTCACCCCATGTACCGTCTCCTTCTCGTCGTTGCGTGCGCCCTGCTGGATCAGGACGGCCGCATCCTCGTCGCCCGACGCCCCGAGGGAAAAGCGCTCGCCGGCCTGTGGGAATTTCCGGGCGGCAAGGTCGAGATGGGTGAGGCGCCCGAAGCCACGCTGATCCGCGAATTGCAGGAAGAGCTCGGCATCACCGTCAAGGAGCCATGCCTCGCCCCGCTGACGTTTGCGAGCTTCGCGTATCCCGATTTTCATCTGCTCATGCCGCTTTACGTCTGCCGTCGATGGGAGGGCGTGGTCATTGCGCGCGAACATCAGGCACTCAAATGGGTGCGCCCGAATGAATTACGGAATTTTCCGATGCCGCCGGCGGATGAACCTCTGATTTCCGCCCTGATTGATCTCGTCGGGGAGCGTCCGTTCCGATGATCCAGCCCTTATCGCCTCTGGCCTTTACAACCCGATTATTCTTTTGCGCACTCATGTGGTCGAGCGGGTTTCTCTTCATGAAATCCATGGCCGGAACCATTGATCCCATGGCGATGGCCTCTGTCCGCGGCGTGATTGCCGCTACTGCTCTCGGCGGCTGGTTTCTCGTCCGCAGGCTTTCGCCGTTGCCGGAAAGGAACGAACTCGTGCCGTGGCTTGTTCTCGGCACGTTCAACGGGTGGTTGCCGAATATCCTCACCGCCTTCGCGCTGATCCATATCGCCGTATCGCTCGGTTCGATGATCCAGGCTTCCGGTCCCTTATTGGTCGCCGTCATGTCCCATTTCGCTTTTGCCGAGGAAACCCTGACACCACGCAAGATCGGCGGCATCCTCGTCGGCTTTTTCGGCATGGCCGTTCTGATCGGAACTGCGTCATTGCTGGAGGCGGACGGCGCATCGATCGGGGTCGCAGCCATGGTCTGCGTGTCTGTCAGTTATGCGCTGGGCAATGTCTATGCGCGGCAGGTCCGCCATGTTGAACCCTCGCGCATGGCGCTGGGCCAGCAGGCTGTTTCGGGTCTTGTTGCAACGCTTCTGACGCTCGCCTTCTCCGGCAGCGCCGCCTATCTGCCGACCCTCGAACATGCGCCCGAGATGATTGCACTCGGAATCATCGCAACCGCTCTGCCGATCACGCTCTATATGGGCCTGATCCGTAGTAACGGCCCGACAAAGGCGGCCATGATCGGGTATTTGCTGCCGGTATTCGCAACAGGCCTGGCCGTTCTCTTGTTGGGTGAGCACGTCGGAGCACGTGATCTCCTCGGAGGCGCGATCATCCTTGCCGGCGTCTACACCGTTTCAACCGCTCCGACGGTCGTCCGCGAGTAAAAAACGATTTTCGTCTCAAGAAAAAGCCATTCTTGACATGAATCGAAGAGTGCGGTCAGATGCTGCGGCATCCGTCAGATGACTGATGAAAACTCACCGGAAAAATCCGGGAGCGAAAGAGGGAGGATAAAATGACCGATAGTCTGCTGAGAGAGCGGATAGAGGCGCTCTATCGAAGTGACAGGCGCTACGCACTCATTTTTGTTGTCTTGCTTTGGATCACATTATTGTTTGTGCTGGCCATGTCGTGGTCGCATATTCCGGATGCGACTGTGAGGCTCGTGGTGCTTGTCACGGGCGCGCTGGTGCTGATCTTCAACACTGCTTCCATCTTCGCGATGTTGAACCATTACGCCGAGGACAAGGACTTCATCTACGGCATCGATATTAAATATTCGGATGCTCATGGCGAGTTGAAAAGGGGAGGTGGCAAATGAGCCGCTACACGCCTCCCACCCAAAGCAAGTTCCTTCAGATAATTGATATCCTCTTCGTGCTCGTCGCGGTTTTTGTCACCCTCTGGCTTCCGCTGGAACTCGGGATTGTCGATACGGGCAAATCGGCCCAGCCCCGCATTTTTGTCGAGGACTATGCCAAGCTGGATGCTGCAAATGCGGCACTGGCGGCGGCAGAAACGCCCGAGACCAAGCAGGCGGCTGACGCAGCGGCCGCCGCTCTTGCCGCAAAATGGTCCGAAAAGGGCAAAGACGCTTGGAAAGAAATCGGTCAGAACGATGTGATGGCAGCGGCTTGGGAAAAGCTCGGCTACACGCCGCAATCCGCGCACGACACGGTCATCCAGCAACGGTTCAACTATGAAATCGACTGGGGTCTGTTCTTCATCGTCGCGATTGTCGTGCTTGGCTATTTCGTGATCCTGTTCCGCTTGTCGGATCGCGAATATCGCGAAGTCATCGACGAAAAATTCGGTCGTAAAACATAGGAGCGCAACATGTGGCACATGCTTTCAACCGCCGCCTGGGTCATCGGTGCGGCTCTGATCCTCTGGATGCTCTGGGACTGGTGGAAAACCGATACAACCCACTCGGAAGACATGCTGACATCATCGCGTGAAGGCGAGATCGAAGCTGTATCCGAAAAGCACAAAATATAGGGAAACCCATCATGTCTGGCGAAAAATCCCATCTCGCGCTCTTGCGCATTCTCGGGCCAATTCATGTTTGGGCCCTCGGCGTTGGTATCGTTCTTGTCGGCGAATTTACCGGCTGGAACTTCTCGGCTGACAAAGGCGGTGCTCTCGCTGCCCTGATCGCCTGCTGGGTTATCGGATTGCTCTACACGGCAGTCGCGATGATCGATTCCGAAGTCACGTCGACGGTTGCTGCCGCCGGCGGACAATATGCGCAGGCCAAACACATTGTCGGTCCCCTCATGGCGTTCAACGTCGCACTGTATCTCGTCTTTGCCTACACGATGCTTGAGGTTTCCAATGCTATTCTCGTCGGCGACCTGCTCGTAACAACGGCGGGTCCGGATGCCGGTATCGAGCGGCACGGCTTTGTCGTCCTGATGATCGCGGTGCTCTGCTTTCTCAATTACCGCGGCGTTCTAGTGACGCTGAACATCAACTTCGTCATCACGGCTTTAGCCTTCCTGTCGATCATCATCCTTTTCTTCTCGGTCCAACCGTGGAGCCAGGGTACGGTTCTGCAACTCGGCAAGATGGTAACACCGGAAAATGCGCTGCCCTATGGCTGGCTCGGCGTTCTTGCGTCCTTCCAGTTCGGGATCTGGTACTATCTCGGCATTGAAGGCACGACGCAGGCGGCGGAAGAAGTCCGTTCACCGGCGCGCTCGCTGCCTTTCGGAACGATGACGGGCATGATCACGCTTCTCATCGGCGCCACGATCACCTGGTATGTCTGCGCGAGCATGCTGCCTTGGGAATATCTCGGCTTCACCTTCTTCCCGCTTTATGATGCCGCAAAGATGACGGGTAGCGCCTCGCTGGAATTCCTTCTGTTCTGGGGAACTGTGCTTGCGGGTGTCGCCTCGGCAAATGGCTGCATCAACGATGCGTCGCGCGCCTGGTTCTCGCTCGGACGTGACCGCTATCTCCCGGCATGGTTCTCGGCCGTCCACCCGACCTATCGTACACCCTACCGGTCGATCCTGTTCCTTCTCCCGATTGCGCTCGCCTTTGCGTTTATCTCGGATTTGAACCAGGCAATCACCTTCTCGATCCTGTCGGGCGTCCTGCAATACACCTTCATGTCGATCAACGTCATGATGTTCCGCAAGAAATGGCCGCTCGGATCGATCCGCCGCGGCTATGTGCATCCGTTCCACCCGCTGCCCGCGCTCATTCTTCTTGTGCTGTGCATCGTCACCTATGGCGCGGTATTCCTCGGCTATGGGTCGCAATTGATCGCAATGGTCGCGTTCTACCTTGTCGTCTCGCTCTGGTTCCATTTCTACCGGTATCGTTACGTTCAACGCGGCGCGCAATTCTCGATGCCCTGGCCGCGTCCGTCGGGATACTGATTGCCTGATCTTCAAACATCAGGCCCGGGAGTATCATCATGGATTTGATCATCCTGATGGTCCTCCCGGGCCTCCTCGCATTCGGTGGCGCGTGGTTTGTGCAGTCACGCGCACAGCGGAGGCTGGCCGCGATCCGTCATTCACGACTTGATGCCTGCGCCTCGCTGCTCGACGATGCCCGGATCATCCATCGCGGCGCCGACTTCCCGCTACTGTTCGGCAAAAGGGATGGCATCGAGATTCAGGTGTCCCTCACCGTCGACACATTGCCCGTCCGCAAATTGCCGTCGCTCTGGCTGATGGTCTCTCTGGTCGATGACATTCCGGTTGCGGGCAAGCTCGATCTCCTGATGCGCGGAACCGGCAGCGAAGGCTTCACGAATTTCCATCGCCTGCGTCACACGCCCCTGATCCAGAACCGGATGCCCGAAGGCGTCGTCGCCCGAACGGATGATCCCGGGATCGACTGGTCTCTTGACCTCCTGTCACCGCATCTCGATTTCTTCGACGATCTGCGCGCCAAGGAACTCATCATCTCCCCGACAGGCCTTCGGCTCACGCGCCATATTGCCGACTCCGCGAGAGCCAATTATCTTGTCTATCGTCAGGCACGCTTTGACATCGAACCGGTCGATCCGGCTCTCGTCGGCTCGATGATCGACCGCCTGATGGTCATGCGCGGGACGTATAAATCATGACTTCAGGCACGAATGACGCAAGCCACGATCCAAAAAAGCCGGCCAACCCGCGACTGGTTCTCCTTGCCGCGATCATGGTCCCCGGTGCCGGGCATCTTTTGTTGGGCAAACAAGTGCGCGGTGCCTATTTTCTGTTTTTCAGCATCGTTCTCGGATGGCTGACAACGAAAATCGCGCCCGAACAAGCCTCCTTTATCGGTCGCCATGCGGGCGGGTTTTTCATCTATGCCCTGTCTCTGCCCGATGCCTACCGGATCGCAAAAATCCAGTCATTCAAGGCGCAACAGGAGAAGACTTTATCGGACACGGTCGAGAGCCCGCCAAAGGCCGACTAACTCACGCTGGCGTTTTTCCAGTCAGATTCTTGGCAAGAAACAATCCGGCATGGCGCAGACCGCTGCCATCGATGCCGTGCCCCACGCCGAAAGATAAATGCCACTGGCAATTGATCCCCGACTTGCCGAGCGCGTTCGACGCCATAAACAGCGCGTCAAGCGGGATGATCTCGTCCCGATCGCCATGCACGAGCAAAATCGGCGGTTTACCCAAGACTTCATCAAGATGTTCCGGCCCGACCAGCTCCCCTGAAAATCCGACAATGGCGGCCGGCGCGATCTTACGCCGCATCCCTGTATGCAGCGCCATCATCGTCCCTTGGCTGAACCCCACCAATGCAAGCCTGTCCGCCGCGAGGCCCAGCGCGTTCAGTTCCTGATCAAGAAACGCGTCAAGCGTCGGTTGCGCGTGCACAACGCCCCGCCGCCGTTCGGACGGATCGCGCATGGTGAGCGAAAACCATTGCCTTCCCATCGGTGACATTCCGGCAGGTTCGGGGGCATGCGGCGAGACGAACGCCGCATCCGGCAGCCATTCCTGCCATTCGCGCCCCAATTCGATCAAATCATTGCCGTCCGCCCCGTAGCCGTGAAGAAAGACAACCAGATGTTTCGGGGAGCCGGAAGCGGCAGAAAGGCGCGGACCGTCGAGGCGTGTCATGGGTTCTTTCCGGTGTTGGTGTCAGGCGGAGGTTCCGGCTGGCAGAGGCTCCTTACTTGATTTGACGACGCCATAGTAGGCCCAGAGTAAAATTGCGGCAACGCCGCGCACCGGCCGCCAGCGTTCGGCAAAGAGTTCCAGTTCCTTTGCAGTCGGGCGCTGCGTCTGCTTGAATCCGATCCGCACCGCTTCCTGAAGCGCGAGATCACCCGTCGGAAAGGCATCAGGATGACCAAGACAAAAGAGAAGATAAATATCCGCCGTCCAGGGTCCGATCCCTTTGACTTCCATCATCTTGCGATGCGCTGCGTCTGCCGGCCATTCGGTAAATTCGTCCAGCGGCAGCACATTCTCGCTGACTGCCGTCGCCGCAGCACGAAGCGCCCGGATTTTTGGCGATGACAGGCCGACACTGCGCAATTCCTCATCGGAGGCGGTATGGATCATCTCGGCGGTCAGACCGGGAAACTTCGAAATCACTTTTCCCCAGATCGCATTGGCGCTCGCCGTTGATAATTGCTGGGAGACAATGATCCCCGCAAGACCGGAAAACCCCGCCTCGTTTCTGCGCAATTTCGGACGGCCCGCCACCGCCAGCAAAGCCGCCATTTCCGGATCGCGCGCGATCAGCGTATCTATTCCGTGGTGAAAGTCTTCTTCGCACTCGAGCATCATTGCGCTAAATCTTGTCCGAACCGTCTTTCAAACATTGATCATCCCATGATTGCAACCGATCCGTCTGAAACGAAAGCCCCGATATTTGAAAATCGTGCTGTTCTTCGTTTTGCACCGAGCCCGAACGGATATCTGCACCGCGGTCATGCCTATTCGGCTTTGCTGAACGCCGAATTTGCCCGGCGACTGCATGGTCGCCTGCTGCTCCGCATCGAAGATATCGATCCCCAGCGCTCCCTGTCCCGCTACAGCTCGGCACTCGAAGAAGATCTCGCATGGCTCGGGGTTGAATTCGAACAGCCGGTACGCCGCCAATCGGGACATTTCGCCGATTACAGGGAAAGCTTCGCACGATTACAAAATCTTGGCGTTGTCTATCGTTGCTTCTGCTCGCGCGGCGAGATTGGTGCCTCGGTCAAACAAATGAGCACCGGTGGCATCACCGCCCCGCTCGACCCCGACGGCACTCCCGTCTATCCCGGAGCTTGCCGGACTCTCAAAAAATCCGACATCGAGAACCGTTTGGCCGAAGGTAAGCCCTTCCAATGGCGTCTTGATCACCGGAAGGCGATCAAGCAGACGGGACCCGTCTCATGGTCCCGGTTCGACATCGAAACCGGTCGTACCACCGCTATTCCCGTTCAACTCGACCGGTGGGGCGATGTTGTTCTCGTCCGGAAAGATATCCCGACCACCTATCATTTGTCCGTTGTGGTGGATGATGCCATTCAGGGCATCACCCATATTGTTCGCGGGCAGGATCTTGAAACCGCAACCGATATTCACGCCATCTTGCAGAACCTGCTGCTTTTGAAGCCGCCACTCTATATCCATCATCCGCTCTTGCGCGATGATGCTGGCGACAAACTGTCAAAGAGCCGCTTGTCGCGCTCGCTCCGCGACGAGCGCAGCGAGGGTTTGACGCTCGCCCGATTGAAAAGGGAACTCGGATTCAGTGAATCCCGAGAATAATCAGCCAGAATGCCGTCGATATGACCGAAAAGGCTGACGAGAGGGCGATCCCGCTCGAAGCGATCCCCATTCCCGTCTTGTAGCGTTCTGCAAAAAGATACGCATTGATGCCCGTCGGCGCGGACGCAAACAGAACCGCAACATCCGCCCATACAGGCGGGACCGAAAACACGTAAAATGCCAGTATGAAAACAAGTGCCGGCTGAACGATCAGTTTCAGGCCGCACAGAACCGTTACCAGCTCGATTTCTTCGCGAGAGCCGTACCGTCTCAAAGCGATTCCCATGGCAAACAGCGCGCAGGGCACTGCGGTTGCCCCGAGAGGTTCGATAATGGATGAGGCAATGGCTGGAACGTGAAATCCTGACAGTCGAAACGCGCTGCTGAACAGGATGGCAATGAGAATTGGGTGATTGAGAACACGCCAGAGAACCGCCCCGGGATGCGCCGATCTCCCTTCGATCAGAAGCGTGGCCGCACCGATCATGATCGGCAGATGAACTGCAATCAGAAGAAACAGCGGCACAGCCCCCTCGGAACCGTAGGCCTCGAGGATCAGAGGAATACCGACAAGCACCGTATTTGATTGCGCCGACGTAAAACCGGAAACAACCGCGGTCGAACGATCCCGTCCGAAAAGGCGGCGCGTAATCAGGTGGGCAATCATCCAGATGATTGCCACACCCGAGAAATAGGAAAACCAATACCCCCATGGCTGTGTCTCGGGAAGCACGGCACTCGTCAGCGTCTTGAAAATCAGGCATGGAATGGCGATTGTGAAAACGAACTCGGAGAGCCCTTCTCCTGCCCTGTCGGAAATGTATCCGGCGGAGCGCGCAGCATACCCCAAGCCGATCAGACCGAAGACCGGCAGAATGATTGTCAGAATGTGCAACATATCAAACCCGGGGGCCGTCATCATCACGGCATTGTTGTCTCTGCTGTTCTGACAAAGCCGGGCGCCTTTGCCATGAGCGAGTCGATGTCCTCCCGGTTCTTCTTGAAAGTGTTCAGCGCGACCTCGTCAAGCTCGCGGTTCCGCGGCAGTTTGATGGCCATCGGGTCCTTGAATTCGCCTTTGACAATGACTTCGTAATGAAGATGCGGTCCAGTCGACAAACCGGAATTGCCGAGGTAGCCGATCACCTGGCCTTGACGGACGCGAACACCTTCCCGGATACCCGGCGCGAAGCCCGAGAGATGCGAATACGTCGTCATGAAATCATAGGGATGCTGGATTTCAACCCGACGTCCGTATCCTGTGTCCCAATTCGCCAAAATCACAACGCCATCGCCTGCCGCGAGAATGGGCGTCCCGATCTTGTTTGCCCAGTCGACACCCGAATGAAGGCGTGAATAGCGCAGGATAGGGTGATATCGCATCCCGAAACCCGACCGGAAAATTCCCTCGGCGATTGGTTTACGTACCAGAAACTTCCGGTTTGATTTGCCTTGCTCGTCAAAGAAGTCAACCGAATCATCTTCCGGCGAGCGGTACTGATAGTAGCGCTTGGTGAGGCCCGCGACCGACAGTGTCGCATAGAGCAGTTCCGCCTGTCCCGGTTTTTCCTCGTCTTCCGCAAAAAAGACCTCAAATGAGTCCCCGCCGTTCACACGACGCTGAAGATCGACATCATAGAAGTAGATCCGGATCAGTTGCTCGATAACCGAAACCGGAATTTCGTTTTTCAATGCGGTTTCGTAGATGCTGTTGTAGAGTGAGATGCCCGTTGTCGTCTCTTCTCCTTCGGGCTGCTCCTCCGAGCCGATCGAACCCTCCTCGGAAGGCGGGGCAACAGCAACGAACTGGTTGCGGTCGTTCACCGCAGCAATTGCCGAAATTTGATCGTCGTTATAAACCATCGCACGCAATAATTGCGGCGTGGCTGAAGGGTCGGCACCGAGTGCGAGGAGCACCTTGATGCGTTGCCCCTCCTTGACCTCGCCATCTGCCATCTGGGCGTTGATAACGGCTGCGACGCTGTCCGCCTGATTCTGGTTGATGCCGTTTGCAGCAAGAATGGTGTCAAGGCGTTCCCCTTTTCGGACGACGATCAGGCGCTCTTCCGTCTTCGATTTTTGCGCGTTCGTATCCGGGGGCATCTTTTGAATGATCGTCATGTTTTCCGGCATGATGCTGACTTCAATGCCCGAAAAGGAGGAGTCGACCGAGGTTTCCGGCGTTATCCCGGAGAGAGTCAGACTGGGTAGGGTGCGCGTCAGGAACTGTTGCCCGCCAATCGACAGACGAGTGTCACCTTCGAGCGAAAGCGCGGCTCGTCGCGCTTCTTCGACTTGAGCGAAGATCTGGGCGAGGGTCAGTGAGTCCGGCGCTTGCAATCCATCGAGCGACGTCAGAAGATTTGTCTTGACGAGGGAAACATCGGCATTGCCCTCGGTCCGAGATGTTTCCGGCGCAACCATCGGCTCTGCCCCCGCACCGGCAAAAAACTTCTGGGGGTCGAAAGGCGGAATATCGGCTGCGAGCCCGATCGAATTCAGAGCCAGATTTGTCGCGACACGAACATACGGCAATGGCTTGATAACTTCTCGATTCCCAACCTTGATGGATGTGGGCACCCGAAATGTCTGACGGGCCGAAATAATGTCGTTCGCGACAATCAAGCGGTCTCCCTTCAATGCCCGGCGTTGCCCGCCCTCCTCTGTTGGTCGGTTGATCGGGCTGACAATTTCCGGCCACTCGACGATTTTCATATCGCGCCCCGAAGAAAAATACAGGACGCCGCCAAAAATCAACGCACCCGCAATCGCCGCCAGAAGTGAACCCAGGGTCCAACCGAGATCGATGCGGACGGCGTGCCGGTTATCCGTCGGAAGGGCTTCGGACATCGGCGGCAGATCGTCGGCGTCGAAAACGACAGCGCGGGAGTAAGCCCGCCGGTCGCGGTTGATATGCCGCCGGCTCTCCATCGAGGACTGGAATACTGCTCCCATTCGCGATGTCTCCTGATTGGCAAGTCTCCGGTGATGCATCGGAACTCGCGGCAAACGACATGTGGCGTTCGCCACTCCTACGCAAAATTTCGGCTTGTGCCAAGCATGAGAGAAATGTGGCAGAATGGTGATCGGCACAGAAGCCCGGGCCTGAGCGCGCCTGCTTCCGGCAGTCAGCTCATTGCATTGCGTGCAAAATTGATATCAGAATCAATTACTAACCCCGGTTTGCGACTCTTTTGTAAAAAAGTTGAATATCGGTGTTGACAGTGGCGGACCCAGCCGCCTATATAGCGTTTATGAACGGTTCCGCCTCCGGATCGGGGCGGGCCCGTTAAATGTTTCAAAGACCTGCGGGCACTTTTTGAGCCTGACATCAGTCAGGACAAAAAGATTTTGTCTGGTGAGGTCTGTGATGCGTTTATATTCTGGCTGTTTGACAATTGAATAGAAAGAAAGAGAAACGCGGACGGCGGTGTCCTTGCGGATCTTCGGGTCAAACCGGAGATCAGATGAGAACACGTCGGTAAGCGTTTCAACAAGGTAAGAGTACACGAAATCATATCGATGATTTTCGTGAACTCCGTCAATTTTGAACGTGATGACCGAGTTCAAGATCTTCTCTTACAACTTGAGAGTTTGATCCTGGCTCAGAGCGAACGCTGGCGGCAGGCTTAACACATGCAAGTCGAACGCCCCGCAAGGGGAGTGGCAGACGGGTGAGGAACACGTGGGAACATACCTTTTGGTTCGGAATAACTCAGGGAAACTTGAGCTAATACTGGATAAGCCCTTACGGGGAAAGATTTATCGCCGAAAGATTGGCCCGCGTCCGATTAGCTAGTTGGTGAGGTAACGGCTCACCAAGGCGACGATCGGTAGCTGGTCTGAGAGGATGATCAGCCACACTGGGACTGAGACACGGCCCAGACTCCTACGGGAGGCAGCAGTGGGGAATATTGGACAATGGGCGCAAGCCTGATCCAGCCATGCCGCGTGAGTGATGAAGG
>JBJTDR010000025.1:0-2585 GCA_046092445.1 Hyphomicrobiales bacterium
TCGAGGTTTTATCGCCATCGACCATGAATTATGACCGCGTTCAAAAGATCGACGAATACAAGGCTGTCCGTTCGATCCAATCCATCCTGCTGTGCGACACCGAGACGCCACGCGTGACAGTCCATATGCGGGACGGTGATATTGGGTGGTCGCTACTCGAATATTCCGGTCTTGATGCTGAAATCCGGTTGCCCGATATCGGGGTGAATCTTGCGCTCAGGGATGTTTTCGAGGGTGTGCATTCCGACGATTCGTAACAGTTTTGGCGCGTCTGACCGCCTGTTTTTTGCCATGCTTCGAGATCAGGATTAAATACGTCGAATCACTTCGCGCGGCGAGCGGCTAGATTTCAGGAATCCAATGGCGGAAAAGCGGTCAATAATCGGTATCACGCGCGCATTTCTCTTCCTTGCGGCGTTTCTGATGACCAATGCGGTGCTGAATCGTCCGGTTTGGGCGCACCCGCATGTCTGGGTGACGATGACGTCGGAGATTGCCTATGATCCAAACGGTCAGGTCGAGGGTGTGCGTCACGCATGGTCATTTGATGAAGCCTATTCCGCATTCGCGGTACAGGGCCTCGATACCAATCAGAATGGCACGACATCCCGCGAGGAATTGCAGGAACTGGCCAAGATCAATACGGAATCGCTGATCGAGTTCAATTATTTCACGGTTTTGAAGGCGGATGGCAAGAAGCAGGAATTTACCGCGCCGAAGGACTATTGGCTTGAATTTGACGGCAAGAATCTGACGCTGCATTTCACGCTTCCTCTGGCGACCGCGATCAAAGCCCCCCGCACGCTCTGGGTCGAGATGTATGACCCGACCTATTTCGTATCGTTCTCCTTCAACGAAAAACCCGACCCCGTGACGCTCGCAGGTGCGCCTGCAGGATGCAGCCTGACAATCACCCGACCGAAGCCGCCGGAGACCGCAAATTTGCAGGCGATGGGCGAGGCCTTTTTCGAAACGCTCGATCCCGGAAGCGATTACGGCGCGCAATTCGCGTCCCGCGTCCTCGTTGCATGCCCCTAAAGGAACAGCTGATGACCGCCTCTCCTTCGCATTACCCGACGCCAGCCAGACGCCAGCTTCTGCGAACGGTGATCATCGCGCTTGCGGCGTTGCTGATCATGGTGGCAGCAGGCGGCCTTATCGGTAGTCTGCTTGGATCGGGCGATGCTGGGCAGGCCATGCCGAAAAGTCCGTTCGGCGTCGGCATGAAAGAAGGTGGTGGCGGAATGGATCGCCTGTCAAACGCGATTCTTTCTGTTCAAAGCGTGTTTTCAAAGGCGATGACCGGCGCGATCAAGCTGCTCTCGACTGATCCGGCAGCGATCTGGACGCTGCTCGCGCTCAGTTTCGGCTATGGCGTGTTTCACGCGGCGGGTCCGGGACATGGCAAGGCAGTGATCGCCGCCTATGGCATGGCGCGCGACCAGGCTGTCACGCGCGCCGTGCTGATGGCGCTTGCCGCGGCATTGCTGCAGGCTATCGTTGCAATCGGATTGGTCGGCGTGCTGTCGATTTTGCTGAATGCGACTGCGGTGCGCATGGGCGAGGTCACCACCCTCATCGAGGCATTGTCATTCGCAGCGATCGGCGTGGTCGGTCTTGTGCTGCTCTGGCAGAAATCGGGCAGTCTCGCGGCACTCGGCTCTGCCTCCGGTCACCACCACACTCACGACCACCGCCACGGGCATACACATCACCATCACGACGGCGCGGCCTGCACCCATCATCATGCGCCCGTTGCGTTGGAAGGCTCGGGACTCAAAGGGGCCGTTGCGGCGGTGCTGGCGGCGGGGATCAGGCCTTGCTCGGGAGCGATTATCGTGCTGGTTTTCGCCTTGTCGCAAAACGTGCTGGCCATCGGCGTTCTGGCCGCGATGGTGATGGCGCTCGGAACGGCGTTGACGACCGGCGGGCTCGCAGCTTTGGCCATTCTCGCCAAGCGCACGGCAACCAGACTAGCGGGCCGGATCGACAGTCAAGGAGCGCTCACAACGGCGCGTGTTCTGGAAGTGCTGGCGGCGGCCTTTCTCGCCATGATCGGGATCAGTCTCCTGATCGGCACATTGGTGCATGACGGCAACGGACTTGGCTGAGGCGGCGGAGGTCGTGCGGCACCCGATCGGCGATGTGCAAGAGCGACGCATCAGGTTCAAGGGGCTGGAAGGTCACCGGCCAAGGCCTCGCGGACCAACCGTGCGAAGGCGATCAACATTCGGAATTGGGCCTGTAATTCGAAGCAGGCGTCACACGTGACGGGTCTTGCAATCAAGCGATGTGCAGGCTACTCGGAAAGATGAAATTTAGAGGATGACGAGATGGCAAAATCCGGCTCAATCAACAAGACAAACCTGATCACGATGATTAGCCTTGCCATTCTGGTGGGCACCGAGCTGATTGGCGTCTCCTTGGCGGCAGGGTGGGCGATTGCTGGCTATTTCGGGCTGAACAGCACGATTGCGGCGATTCTGATGACGGCTTTCGGCGCATTGAGCCTCTATACGCTCATGATTTTCATGCAAAGGGCGATCAAGATGGAGCCGATCCGGAACTGAGGGTTTGCTGTCCGG
>JBJTDR010000026.1:0-2095 GCA_046092445.1 Hyphomicrobiales bacterium
GCTTGGCTATACAAACAATATAATTTGAATGATCTATTTAATTTGAATCCCGAACCAAAATGTGTTCGATTTATATCGGCGGATTTGGAGCGGGTTTTGGGAGCGTTCCGGGGGGGTGGAACGTCTAATCGCTCCAGACCCGCATCTCATCCCAGGGCAGGGGATCAAAAAACCGGTCATCCCACTTGATCACGTTATTGGGACGCTAGATACATTGCGAGTATCCTCCGCGTAGTGTGCCCTGAACGCACCTTTTTGCTTGCCGAGTCATCACTTACTGCCTTAACTTTTGTTCGAACAATCTATTTTTCCGGTTGTGTCGAGGAGCAATGTTCTATATTTGTTCTTTTCAAAATTGGCTCGGGCCTGAGTGAGGCGTTGGCATGCAACTTGATCTCGTTGCGCAGGATTTTTCTGAGCGCGCAGTTTCCCCTTTCCATGAACTTGGTGCATATGAATCGCTTTGGGATGAGCAGAATGCGAGTTTCAAGTCGATAGCCGCGCTTTTTTCAAAGCGGGTTGGCTCTATTCCCTCGGATTTTGTGGAGCGCGCGGGCAATCTTCTATGCGAACGAGGTTCACGCCCGGCCAAAAGACGCGGGTGTCACAAGTTATGGCGTTCGGGTGCATGGGGCAGGGGAGTACCCGGAGCGCCTGCGGGTTGCCGAATATCCTGTTGAGATTCTCTATTTTCAGGGAATGTGGGATCTCGTGAATTCGCTGCGTTCAGTTGCGGTTGTAGGCACGCGCTCGCCGTCTGATGAGGGTGTGTCGCGAACGCGGAAACTTGTGAAAGCACTCGTTAAAGAGGAATTTACAGTCGTTTCGGGGTTGGCTGCAGGCATTGATACTGCTGCACATTCTGCAGCAATTGAATACGGTGGTCGGACCATAGCTGTTCTCGGAACGCCGCTCTCGAAATCCTACCCCGCATCGAACGCGAAACTGCAGAGAGAAATCGCCGCGCATCACCTGCTGATCATTCAGGTGCCCGTGAAGCGCTACAGCAATCAGATAAACCCGACGTCTAATAACTTCTTCTTCCCCGAGCGCAACATAACGATGTCGGCCCTCACCGATGCGACGATCATTGTGGAAGCCGGAGAGACTTCCGGTACGCTGGTTCAGGCGCGCCATGCTCTGAAGCAAGATCGAATGGTCTTCATACTGGAGAATAATTTTCGAAATCCCGAATTGAAATGGCCCCACATATTTGAGGAGCGCGGTGCCATCCGCGTCGCCGACTATGACGACATCCGGCGGCACCTTGTTCCCGTCACGACTCACTAGAATTGATGAACTCACGCGCGGCGATCATTCCTTTCTTGAGGCCGGTGACGAGTGCCTATTTTTTGGCGAATATACAGCGCGCAAAGATTGGTCTTACAGCTCGACTAATCGGCTTGTGTTGAACTTTAAAAAGCCGGTGACGCGTCGCAGTTTCGATGATTGGCGCTATAAGTTACAATCATCGAATATCGGTCGAGCACTCGGCCAACTGACCTTAGTGCCAGTTCCGCCGTCAAAGCTGAAAATCGATCCTGACTATGATGATCGAATGATGGACATGCTGCGTGCGCTTCGAGCGCCGGCAGGCATCAATCCCGATGTTCGCGAACTTGTCGTTCAGACAAAGCCAATTCCTGCTGCGCACGAGAGCGCGTATCGGCCGCTATCCGACGAGTGGGAAAAGGTTTATGCAATTGACGAAGCACTCGCACCAAGAGAACCAACTTGGATCGGAATAATTGATGACGTGATGGTGACGGGTTGCAAATTCAGAGCAATGTCGAATGTTTTGAAAAGACGTTTTCCCGTTGCAAGGATTACCGGCCTCTTCATCGCGCGCCGCGTGCTCGAGATACCCGGTTTTTCGGAAGTCTACGAAGAACGAGGCGAGTAAATCGTGCCGTTCAGCAGCAGTCTGGTAACGTGATCGAACTCGGAAAACGAAAATGGTGCCGATTATCTGACTCGAACAGATGACCTACGGTTTACAAAACCGTTGCTCTACCAACTGAGCTAAACCGGCAGTTATACGGCGTTTGGCTATCAGGGAAGCCGGGTTCTTGCAAGTCCTTTCATCCCGCGTCCT
>JBJTDR010000027.1:0-36515 GCA_046092445.1 Hyphomicrobiales bacterium
GCGCGTGGTGAACCGATAAACTGTTCCGTTTTGACCTGGAAGCGCCAGACGAGGGCGGCTCCGGCGCAGGCGAGGGACAGGACGAAGCCGGCCCACACGCCTGCGGGGCCTAAACCGCCCCAATGCGCGAGGGCATAGCCGCTCGGCAGGGCGACAATCCAATAGGCAATGGCGGAGACGGTTGCAGGCCAGGCAGTATCGGACAGGCCGCGCAGTGCGCCGAGCATGGAGGATTGGACCGCATCGCTGATCTGCATGGGGGCGAAGGTCAGAAAGATGAGGGTGGCTACGGCGACCACTTCCGCGTCTTCGGTGATCAAACGGGCCACGGCCTCGCCACGGAACACGAGCAGCCATGCCGCTCCCGTCAGCCATATCAATGCCAGCGACAGAGCGGCATAGGCAATCGGGCGCAATGCGCTAAAATTCTCCGCGCCCCGTTCCTGCGCGACCCTGATGGCGACGGCTCCTGCCACGCCCAGTGGCAGCATATAGAGCAGCGAGCCGATAGATTGGGCGACCTGATTGCCTGCAAGGGCTACCGTGCCGAAGCTCCCAATCATGAGCGTTGCGACGCCGACGGCAGCGGTTTCAACCGCGTACATCGCACCGAGTGGTGCGCCTTCAACGGCTGTGACCTTAATCTCCGTCATATCGACCTTACGGCGCAACCTCAGGCGGCGCTGCGAGGCCGCAACTTGCCACCATGTCCATGCGGCCAGAAGCGCCAAGGTTTCCGCGATCAATGCGGCCAGTCCCGCGCCGGTCAAGCCCAGCATGGGCAAGGGGCCTATGCCCCAGATCAAGGCATAATTGAGGGGGATGTTGATGATGACGGCCATAAACGCGAAGATTGTGCCGAGCCAAGGCCGATCAATCGCCTCGAAGGCGGATTTGAAGACGGTGAGCATCGAGAAGGGAATGAGGAAGAGCGCGATCAAGGTCCAGTAGGCAGGCAGGGCGGCAATGACTGCTTCCGGTTGGCCGAGAAGTGGCAGGAGCGGAAAGATCGCTCCCATGACCAAGGCTGCGCCAACCCCGACCATGGCACCGAGCGCCAGGCCGCTGCGCAGGAGGGTCGGGATGCGACGAAAGGTGCGCGCACCATGGGCATGACCGATGCGGACCGATAGCGCGGACAGAAGGCCGAAAATCGTCGCGTAGAAAATCACAGCCACCGCAGTGGTCAACCCAACGGCTGCTAATGGCACAGGCCCGAGAGGCGCGAGCATGATGGAATCTGTGACGCCGATGAGGGTGGAGGCTGACAAGCTCATGACGATTGGAAGCGTCAGGCCGAAGATGCCGGGCACTTCGTTCCAGATTGCGCGAATGATGCTGCCTTTGGCCACGTATTCTCCTGCTTGATGCCTAATCAGTTCCGGAATGATATCTCTATCTTCTGTGACAAAGGTATGTCCACTTTGTGTGGCTTGTTGCGCCTGAAGAACGCCAGCGGTGTTGGCGTGACGGTGTTTAGTGCGGAGCCTTCCTGGCGTCGCCACGGCAGCGGTCGGAGCAATATTTGACCTCGTCCCAGATTTTTTCCCATTTTTTGCGCCAGGTGAAGGGGCGATTGCAAACGGGGCAGGTTTTCGTGGGCAAATCGCTTTTCTTTCTCATGGGGGGCATTCGGGCCTCGGCGTGCAATCCGTCATTGATTGGGGTACGTATAGTCGAAAGTGTAAAATATGGCGAGCGCGTGCGGGCTTTCCCGCCGGCAAGGGGGGGGTATGGGTGGTGTGATCGTTGTTTTTGGCGGTGCAGGCGGGATTGGCGAAGTAACGGCGCGGGCGGTGACTGCGAAGGGCTATCGCGCGCATCTTGTGGGACGCAATGAGGCGCGTCTGGCTGCGGCTGCAGGCTCGATTGCGGGCGCGACCTATTCTGTTGCGGATGTGGCCGATTCTGGGGCGATTACGCAGGCTGTTTCTGCTGCTGCGGAGCAGGGCGGCGGGGCGCTTGCGGGGCTTTGCTATGCGGCAGGCACGATTACGCTGAAGCCGGTGGCGCGGATCAGCGAAGCGGACGTGTTGAATGATTTCCGGATCAATGCGCTCGGGGCGTTTCAGGCAGTCCAAGCGGCATTGCCGGCGTTGAAGGCGTATGAGGGCACGGCCTCGATTGTGCTGTTCTCGACCGTTGCCGTGCAACAGGGATTTACGGCGCATGCGTCGATCGCTATGGCGAAGGGGGCGGTGGAGGCATTGACCCTGTCGCTTGCAGCAGAACTCGCGCCGAAAATCCGTGTCAATTGCATCGCGCCATCGCTGACGCGGACCGAACTCGCGGCTCCGCTTCTGGGCAACGAGACGATGGTCAATGCGATTGGCGGGATGCACGCACTGCAAAGGCTGGGCGAGGCGGACGATGTTGCACCACTCGCTGCCTTGCTCTTGTCGGACGAGGCAGGCTGGATCACGGGGCAGAGTATCGGGGTTGATGGCGGCCGTGCGCGGCTCCGGACGAAGGGTTAAGCGGTTTGAAAATGCTCAGGCTTGTGCTGGGCGATCAATTGACGCGGGAGCTCGCTTCTCTCAAGGATATTGATCGCGAACGGGACGTGATCCTGATGGCCGAGGTGGCGGATGAGACGGTGTATGTGCCACATCATCCGCAAAAAATCGCCTTTATCTTCTCGGCGATGCGGCATTTTGCCGAGCGGTTAAAGGGCGAGGGGTTTCAGGTTGAGTATATCATGCTGGATGACCCCGATAATTCGGGCTCGTTCGAGGGGGAAGTCGCGCGCTGTATTTCCCGTCATGGTGCGCGGAAGATTGTGCTGACGGAGCCGGGTGAATTTCGGGTTCTGGCGATGATGGAGGGATGGGCCGAGAAATTCGGTATTCCCGTTGAAATTCGAACCGATGACAGGTTTTTCTGTGATCGCGCCGGATTTGCCCGCTGGGCGGACGGACGCAAGCAATTGCGGATGGAGTTCTTCTATCGCGAGATGCGGCGGGAGAGCGGATTTCTGATGGATGGCGACGCGCCTGCGGGTGGCCAATGGAATTATGACAGCGACAACCGCAAGCCCCTGCCGGGCGGGTTGGGCCTGCCGCGGCGGGCGCGGTTCGAGCCGGACGGGATCACGCGGGAGGTTCTTGCGCTCGTGCGGGAGCGGTTCAAAACGCATTATGGAACGCTCGAGCCGTTTGGCTGGGGCGTGACGCGTGCGGATGCGCTCGTGGCGCTCGATCATTTTATCGCGGCGTGTCTGCCCTCCTTCGGAGATGTGCAGGATGCGATGAAGCAGGGTGAGCCGTTTCTGTTTCACGCGCTCCTGTCGCCCTATCTCAATTGCGGCTTGCTGACGGCGCGGGAAGTGTGCGAGCGGGCGGAGCTTGCCTATCGCGCGGATCTCGCGCCGCTCAACGCGGTTGAAGGGTTCATCCGGCAGATCCTCGGATGGCGGGAATATGTGCGCGGGATCTACTGGCTGAAAATGCCGGATTATGCCGATACGAACGCGCTGTCGGCTGACCGGAAGCTGCCCGATTTCTACTGGACGGGCGAGACGAACATGAACTGCCTGCGCCAATGCGTCTCCGACACGATGCAGAATGCCTATGCACATCATATCCAGCGTCTGATGGTGTTGGGCAATTTCGCGCTGCTTGCGGGGATTGCACCACGCGAGATCGAGGCGTGGTATCTGGCGGTTTATGCGGATGCCTATGAATGGGTCGAATTGCCGAATGTGCATGGCATGGTGCTGTATGCCGATGGTGGATTATTGGCGTCAAAGCCCTATGCGGCTTCGGGCGCCTATATCGACCGGATGAGCGATTATTGCAAAGGCTGCGTCTATGACGTGAAGCAGAAAACTGGTGAAAAAGCGTGTCCTTTCAATATTTTATACTGGAAATTTATGATCAGGAACGAGGCTGTTCTTGCGGGTAATCCGCGTATGGCAATGCCGTTCAGGACGCTTCATGCGATGGATGAAGAGCGGCGTCATAAGATTGAAGTGGAAGCAGAGGCATTTTTAGCCGGGCTTTAGATTGGCGCGATGCTGGGCGCGTGAGAGAACTTATTGCCCGGTTGACGTCATTATTGTCCCTCGAGCGAATGAGAGGCTTGGACTTTTCGACGGTGCTAGATTATTGGCTAGAGCTGAAACACAGGATGACTTTGGCACGATGAGTTCGAACGCACCGCGCATGTCACATGTGCTGAACGGGATTGCCGGGTCCGGCGATAGCCCGCGGATCACGGTCGGCGAGATTATGCAGGCTCTGGGTGCTCGGGCGTTCTCGCTGTTGATTGTCGTGATGGGCCTGCCGAACAGCCTGCCCATGCCGCCGCCCATCGCACTGATTTCCGGATTTTTGCTGGCGTTCATCTCGATCCAGATTTTGATCGGGTGGCCGTCGCCTTGGCTGCCGCCATCGGTGTTGAAGAAATCGCTCGCCCGCTCTGATGTGGCGCGCGCGGTCTCAACCGCAATGCCGTGGGTGATCTGGGTCGAACGTCTGGCGAAACCGCGGCTGAAATTGTTGCAGCATGATCTGGCGTGGCGCGTGGTGGGGTCGGGGCTGTTGCTCCTTTCGCTCGCACTCATCGCCGCCGTACCGGTATTCGGGCAGATTCCGCTCGGTATTGCGTTTTGCCTGATAGGACTTGGTCTTGTCGAGCGCGACGGCATTCTGGTGCTGGCCGGCTTTTTGCTCGGCGCGATTGGTGTCGGCTTATCGATCGGGTTCGTGCTTGCGTTGGTGACGGGCGCGGAAAAGATTTTTTAGGGTTTTAATATTATTGAAGGATGAAACCGCAATGTCTCTGATCAGTCATCCCTCTCATCCGGGTGAAGTTCTGCAAGAGCTTTATCTTAAGCCGCTGGCGTTGAGCGCCTTTGCGCTGGCGAAACGTGTTCACGTTCCCCGCACGCGGATTGAGCGATTGGTCAGGGGTGATAATGCGCTCACGGCGGATACCGCGATGCGTTTTGCCAAAGTGTTTGGAACAACGCCGGAATATTGGATGAACCTGCAGCGGGCATGGGATCTGGCGCGGGCTCAGGAACGCATCGATGTTTCTGATATCGAGCCATTGGCGGCAGCTTAACGTCACAAATGATCAGATGAGGTTCATCCCCCTCAGGCTGGAATGGCCCTGTCTGCCGATGATGATGTGATCATGCACCATGACGCCGAGTGGTTTGCCGGCATCCATAATCTGGCGGGTCATGCTGATATCGGCCGATGAGGGCGTGGGGTCGCCCGACGGGTGGTTGTGGACGAGGATGACAGCCGAGGCGGCGAGCTCCAAGGCGCGTTTGATCACCTCGCGCGGATAGACAGGCGTATGGTCGACGGTACCGGTTTGCTGGACTTCGTCGGCGATCAGGCCGTTGCGCTTGTCAAGAAACAGGATGCGAAAGATTTCGCGATTCTCGAAGGCCATTGCGGCGCGGCAATAATCAATCACGGACGACCAGGAACCAAGCACCTGACGTCTGTCGATGCCGCCGCGAATGAATTGCTGTACGGCGGCTTCGATGACCTTGAAATCGGTCGCAACTGAATCGCCTACTCCCTTGAATTCGAGCAGACGTGCGCGTGGCGCGCTGATGGCGGCAGCGAATGACCCGAATTCCGCGATCAGGCGCTTGGCCAGCGGTTTGACATCGCCGCGCGGGATGGTGCGGAACAGGATAAGTTCCATCAATTCATAGTCCTGAAGGCCAGCAACTCCTGCGTTCAGGAAGCGATTTTTCAACCTATGGCGGTGTCCCGTCGCGTGATCCGCCTCCAGCTCGCTTTTTGGCTTGGAGGGGTCGATCTTCGACATGGGGGCCTCGTGCGGATCAGGGTGGATAGGGCGGCTTTGTGTAGCCCTTGGGGGAGAGTGTAAAAATTTCACAACCGGTATCGGTCACACCAATTGTATGTTCGAACTGGGCGGACAGCGAACGGTCGCGGGTGACGGCAGTCCAGCCATCATTGAGGACTTTGACCTCCGGACGGCCGAGATTGATCATGGGTTCAACGGTGAAGAGCATGCCGGCCCGGAGCGGTACGCCTTCGCGGCGATTGCCGTAATGCAGGATATTGGGTTCGTCATGGAAAAGGCGGCCGAGGCCGTGGCCACAAAAGTCGCGGACAACGGAGCAGCGTTCGACTTCGGCGAAGGTCTGGATCGCGTGGCCGATGTCACCCGTTGTCGCGCCGGGCTTGATGGCGGAGAGGCCGATCATGAGTGATCCATAGGTGACATCGATCAGGCGTTCTGCACGGCGGGAGACTTCGCCCACGCAATACATGCGGCTTGAGTCGCCGTGCCAGCCATCGACGACCAAGGTAATGTCAATATTGACGATATCGCCCTCGCGCAGCGGTTTGTCATTCGGAATGCCGTGACAGACGACATGGTTGATGGAGGTGCAGATGGATTTCGGGAATCCGCGATAATGCAGGGGCGCCGGATAGGCGTTGTGCGCCATGGCAAAATCGAAACAGATTTTGTCGAGCCGGTCAGTTGTGACTCCGGGCTTGACGAAATCGGTGATCATGTCGAGCGCTTCGGCAGCCAGACGCCCGGCCTTGCGCATGCCGGCGAAACCCTCCTCACCGAAGAGCTTGATTTCGCCCGGGCGGCGACGGCTTGTTTGCGTCGCATCAACAAAGGTCATGGGCGCGGTGTCCTGATTGAAAGCAGCTCCCCTATGAGATGAGGCAAAGTGCGTCCGGTTTCAAGAGCGAGTTTGACAAGGAGGCACTGACGGGCGCGAATTCCCGGTGAATAAGGGTGCTGGAATGCACGCACTCCACCTAGATGCTAAAATTTACAAAGTGGCCGCTCCTCGATCCTCCGTCGGTCGTTATCTCGTAAAGTCTCGCAATTGACCTATTTCATCTTGTTAAGGAACGAGGTCAGTTCCTTTTCAGCCATCCTGACGATGTGCTTTTCCTCCGGATAGGCACCTGAGCGCACGTCTGAGATAAACTCGGAGAAGGCCGCCACGCGCTCTTTTTGCAGCCGATCGAATTCGGCCGCGAAATTGCGGTATACTTTGGAGTGCCGGGGCATGTGGCCGCGATTTGTGCCGAGAATATCCTCGGCGAAGAGATATTGCGCGTCGCAGCCCGGACCGGCTCCCATCGACCAGAGCAGAAGGTTGAGCCGCTGGCTGATGGCGCTTGCAACCTCCACGGGGACGACTTCGATCTCGACGGCGAATGCCCCCGCCTGCTCGTAGGCCTTGCATTCTTCGAACAAAGCGTACGCCGCCTCTGCTGTTTTTCCGACTGCGCGGAAGCCGCCTGTCCATGTGGCGCGTGAGGGGACCAAGCCGACATGGCCAACGACCGGGATATGGTCCTCGGCAAGGTAATGCACCGTCTCAAGGCCGCCGCTGCAATAGATGGCATCTCCGTCAGCTTGCAGCATTTTCCCTGCAAACCGGCGATACTCGTCGCGCGAGCCATATTCGAGATGTGTCATGCCCGTCATCGAGAACAGGCTTGGGGCGACCTCGCGATAGCGCGGATGTGTGAGCAATTCGGGAGGGAGCGACACGACATCGATCCCTGCCTGCTCCGCAGCTTCCGCTTCTTCGATGGTGAAGATGCGGAGCATCGTTAATTGACCCTGACCCTTGCGGCTTCGCAGGTCGGCGACGGTTGGCCTTTTTCGAGACATGAGTGGATTTCCTTACTCTGCCGCTACCGTACGGGCACCAATAGGCCCCTCGTGATAGGGCTTGGCTCCGGGCGGGAGTTCGCGCTTCACGAAGTAATCCTCATATCTGAGTTGCCGCAAAAGGGCTGGTATCATCTCGCGATACCCGTCCCAGATCGAGCTGTTGGGTGCGGGCAGATCATGCTTGATCAGTTCATGCAGTTTCGGGAGCGCATGAAAAGGAACCATGGGAAACATGTGATGCTCAACATGGTAGTTCATGTTCATATAAAGGAAGCGGCTGACCGGATTCATATAGACGGAGCGGCAGTTCAGGCGATGATCGAGCACATTGTCGGCCAGTCCACCATGTTGCAGAAGTCCGACGAGAACATTGTGCCACGCGCCATAAAAACGCGGTAAACCGATCAGCATCAGCGGCAGCCAGGATTGCAGATAGAGTGCTGTGGCGACGGTGAGCCCATAGATCAGCATGTGGACACGGCCCGCCATCACCACTTTCGACCATTCTGCCTGTGGTATGAAGTCTTTCTCGTCAGCCGAAAGCGATCCGAGCGCGTTGCGCGAGAGCGTTTTGAGCGACAAATAGCCATCCACAATCCCCAGGAAATTGAAGACCCATTTGGCAAGGGCAGGGGGGCGCATCAACGCGATCTCGACGTCGCGACCCACGATAATCGTGTCGGTGTGATGACGTGCGTGGCTCCAGCGCCAGGTTTCAGGATTGCGCATGATCATGAAGCTGGCGATCTGGTAGATCACGTCATTCATCCATTGTGTTTTGAACGCAGTGCCATGTCCCATTTCATGCCAACGCGCATCGCTGGACGAGCCGTAAAGCGTGCCATAGACGAAAAAGAACGGAACACACCACCAAGTGCCCCAGAAGTAGACGCCGCCGAAGGCGGAGGCCACGAGCAGGAACACCCAGAGCAACGTGTCTCTTATTGCGGGGCCGTCGGAGCGCTTCATCAGCTCTTTCATCTGCGCGCGCGGAACATCGGTGTGATACCATTCCGCCGAGGCAAGGCCTTGTTCGATGGCCATCCGGGTGCTTTCGCCGTCAAGGCTGTAATCGCGTTTCATCTGCTTTCTCCCTAGGTTAGAGGTAGCTATGGACTTCATCGATTGACGTTTTGCCGATGGGGCTATCGAAGACAATCTCGCCGCGCGCCATCGCGACGATGCGATCGCACGACTGAAATACGTGCTGCATGTTGTGACTGATAAAGATGCCTGTAATGCTCTGTTGCTTCAGACCTTTGACGAAACTGATCACCTTGTCCGTCTCTTTGACGGACAAATGGTTGGTCGGCTCGTCGAGAATCAGCACCTTTGACTTGAAATGCATCGCCCGGGCAATGGCAACACCCTGTCGCTGGCCGCCGGAGAGTTCCCCCACGAGCGCGTCGGGTGACCGGAGGTGGAGATCCACATCGGCAATGGCGGCGACGCTTTCACGCGCCATGCGCTTTTGATCCAAAAAGCCGAGTCCTGCTATTGAAAACAAGAGTGGTTCGCGCCCGATGAACAGGTTTCGGGCGATTGACATGGTCGGCACCATGGAATTGTACTGATAAATCGTCTCAATACCGAGATTCATTGCGGCTTTCGGCGTCCTGATCTTCACGGGTTTGCCATCCATCAGGATCTCGCCCCGGTCGGGAGAATGGACGCCAGAGAGGATCTTGATGAGTGTTGATTTGCCGGCCCCGTTATCGCCTACGAGACCAAGGACCTCACCTTGCTTGACTGAAAGACTGACGTTTTTCAGCGCGTGTACGCCCGAGTACCATTTGTCGAGATCGCGGCATTCAATGATTGGTGCTGTCATGTTACACCTCAAGCTTGATGCGGCGCGCGGCGCGACGCAACCATGAGTTAGAGACAACTGCGAAGATCAATAACATACCGATTGCAAATTTGAACCAGTTGGCATCCACCCGCGTCAGCACTAGGCCGTTGTCGATGACGCGGATCAGGGTGGCGCCGACAATTGCACCAAGTACCGTGCCGATGCCGCCTGTTAGCGCCGTGCCACCAATGACCGCAGCAGCGACCGCCTGAAGCTCGAGCCCTTCGCCAAGGGAGGGCAATGGCGACCCGAGGCGCATGACCTGGATGAGCCCCGCAAAGCCGGCAAGCACCGAGCACAGCATGAAGCAAACGATTTTGGTTGCGTTCACGGGGATGCCCATATTGACCGCTGCATCAAGTTGACCGCCCGTCGCCCTGATCCAGTTACCGAAATTGGTGAGGGACATTATCGCCGCCAGCAACAGCGCAAGGATCGTAAGCCAGACAAAGGACATACGAATGATATTGCCGGGCCCGACAAAACCACTGAAGAACCATGTCGGCAAATCAGAGGGCAACAGGGGTGGAAACCCGCCCGAAATGACGACGGTGAGGGATCGCACGACAAACAGCGTGCCGAGCGTGGTGATGAAGCTCGGAATCATGAAACGGATGGTGATGAAGCCGTTCGCTAAGCCGATTGCTGCCGCAATCATTAGGCCGAGTATGAGTGCTACGGGGAACGGAATATCGGCATTCAGCATAACCGCGATCGCCATCGGCATCAGCGCGAAGACCGAACCGACGGACAGATCGAATTCGCCGCAGATCATCAGGATTGTCACACCCAAGGCGACCAGTGTCATCTCCGGTAGAATTCCGAGCATTCCTTGAAGATTTGCCGGGTTCAGAAAAATGCCCCCCGACTTTACCTGGAAAAATATCGTCAAGAGAATGAAGAGTGCGAGCCCGGCGAGCTCGGGGCGTTCCATGTAGATCTTCAATAATCGCTTCATTGTCACACCCGGAGTGAGGAACCGGCCGGGCACAATCGCCCGACCGGCCATGCGCTTGAGAGATTAGCGGACGCCCTGCTTGGAAAGCTGCATGATCGAATCGACGTCCTTCGGCGTTACGATGCCCTGGCCGGTATCGATATCCGCAGGTGAAAGTCCGACCTTCTGCGCGAGATAGGCTTGCATGACGGGCATGAAGCCCTGCATGTAAGGTTGCTGGTC
Organism: Hyphomicrobiales bacterium; assembly: GCA_046092445.1. Lineage (GTDB taxonomy): Bacteria > Pseudomonadota > Alphaproteobacteria > Rhizobiales > Beijerinckiaceae > CAIUPE01. The sequence continues at coordinate 10,680 of JBJTDR010000027.1, forward strand.
GACCTGCACTTGCACATAGCCCGCCTTCATCTCGTTCAGGACTTCTGGAACAAGATCGAAGCCGCCGAGCAGCACCTTGCCCGGTGCGACACCGCGATCACGCAGCACGCGTGCGACGGCGGCATGCCAGAAGCCGGTATCAAAATACGCGGTAATGGCTTGGTCGGAGGCGAGCTTGGCGCCCACGCGATCGCCGACGACGGCGAGGTCGGTTCCGGAGTCAATACGCTCCCAGCTGATCTGACGGCTTGGGTTGGCGGCCTTGAATTCCTCGAGGAACTTGATCATGCCTCCGCCGCGCTGTTCAGACCAGTTTTGGCCGGGTGCCGAAATGCCGACGAGCACCTTGATCGGTCCATCCTTCGGGAAATTGGCCGATTGCGCCTTTGCCAAAGAATGGCCAGCGGCGATAAACCCTTGCCCGATAAAGGCCTGACGCGCGTTACCCGCTGAACCTTCCGTGTCATCGACATTGGTGGCGATGACGACGACGCCCGCCTTCCGCGCATCGGCGATGACCTGGTCGAAGGCTTTGTTATCGACAATCGATGTCACGAGCGCAAATGGCTTGGAGGCGATGGCGGCCTGCATATTTGCAACTTGCTGCTAGATTGAACCCTCGGTTTGGGTGAAGATCATCTGGCAGTTTGCCTGAACTTTTCCACACGCATCATCGAAGCCCTTTTTGACGGCTTGCCAGAAGGTGTTTGACGGCGACGAATGCACTGTGAAAGCAATATTCAACCCCTCTGCCATGGCCGCCGAACTACCAGCGGCGACGCTCATGGCCAGAAGTGCTGAACACATTATATTCTCTTTCATTTGTTTTCTCCCTCTTGGTTGATCACCGCTCTCGGGCGGATAATTGTTTTTCTTTCCCTTGAAGCCATGTCGACTTGATTTGTTGATCGCACGCAAAATGGTCTCTTAGGCCGAAGTCCTGTTTTTCGGCAGGATGGTTATCTCGTCGCTATGCAACGGTGCCCGGCCCCTTCTCAACGCATGGAAAGTCGGCTTTTTGACCAAAACCCTGCGATTAATGCGGTAATCCCGGCCCGGTGAAGCAAGTTTGAGATAGCATCTTTGAAATTGCAATCGTTTATCGCTATGATTGCAAACAAACTTGCAAAAGTTTCAAATGAACCACAGTTGAAATCGTGAATTGAGAGAATCTGCATCATGACGCGCCGCCCCACGATCAAAGATGTTGCAAGACTTGCAGGCGTTAGCGCTGCAACGGTGGATCGGGTGATCAATGGCCGCCACGCGGTGCGTTCGGATAAAACGCAACGTGTGTTCAAAGCCGCGGAAACGCTCGGGTTTTATGCCACAGGTTTGATCAAGCACCGGATCACGGCAACGGTTCCGCAGCATGAAATAGGCATATTGTTGCAACAGCCAAAGCAACAATTCTATCAAAACTTTGCTCAAACTTTTTTGGAAACCGCAACGAAACGCGCTGATCTCGCGCTCGATGCTACCGTGGACTTTTTGCCGTCGCAGCGACCGAACGACGTTGTTGATGCGTTGCGCGCCATGGCGGAGCGGGTTGAAGCTATAGCGATGGTGGCTATCGATCATCCGATTATCAACGAAACCGTTGCGGAATTGAGGCAAAAGCAAATCCGGGTTTATGCCCTGCTCTCGGACTTTGCATTGAACGCACGCGAGGCCTATCTCGGCGTCAATAATCTTCAGGTGGGGCGGACAGGTGCATGGTTTATTCGCGGGAATGCAAAGCGGGTTGGCAAGGTTGCGCTCTGTGTCGGCAGTCACAGGTTTCACGGCCATGAATTGCGCGAGTCGGGGTTCCGCTCTTATTTTCGGGAATATGCGCCTGAATTCTCGCTCCTCGAGACGCTCGTCAATCTCGAAGATGACGCCATCATGTATGATGCGACGCTCAACCTCTTGAAACGACATGCCGATCTCACAGGTCTTTTCATTGCCGGCGCCGGAAAAGAAGGTGCGATCATGGCGCTCCGCGAGGAGCGCCCCGACGGCGCTGTTGCAATGGTCTGCTGTGAATTGACGACTGAAACGCGGTTGGGCCTAACGCAAAATCTCGTTACTGCCGTTCTTGGAACGCCATTGCCCGCGCTGTGCGACCAGACATTGCAACTGATGCATCACGCGGTCACGCAGAAGAATTTTTTGCATTCCGGTCAAATTTTCCTGCCGTTTGAAATCTTTCTGTCGGAGAATATTTGAGGTGAATGCGAGGTTTATGCCGTATAGATAATTCCCTGAAACTCTGTCGAGCAAGGCCTGCCATGACCGATCCGAATTCGCCTGCTGTGACTGCCGCGTTGCTCGTGATCGGCGACGAGATCCTCTCGGGGCGCACGAAAGACAAGAATATCGGTTATATCGCCGAATATCTGACGGCGATGGGCATTGATCTCAAGGAAGTGCGTGTGGTGCCGGATGATGAAGGCGAGATTATTGGCGCGATCAACGCATTGCGCGCCAAATTCACCTATCTCCTGACGACGGGCGGAATTGGGCCGACCCATGATGACATTACGGCGGATTGCGTGGCGAAGGCGCTGGGTGTGGAGATTTCACATGATCCGCGGGCCGTTGCGATGCTGCGCGAGCGCTATGTGAACCCCGAGGATTTGAACGAGGCGCGGTTGCGCATGGCGCGGATTCCGCACGGGTCGACCTTGATTGCGAATTCCATTTCGAAAGCGCCGGGGTTTATGTGCGGCAATGTGATTGTGATGGCGGGTGTGCCGGCGATCATGCAGGTGATGCTGGACGAGATTGCGCCAAGTCTTGCGACGGGGCGGGTGATGGCGTCACTCCCGGTGGATGCGGGCGGCTTGCCCGAGGGCGCTTATGCGGCAGCACTTGGCGCGATTCAGAAGGGCCATGAGGGCGTCATCATCGGGTCGTACCCGCATTTTGACGGGGTGAAATTTGCCAACCAGATCGTGCTGCGGTCTCGCGACGAGGCGTTGCTGCATAAGGTTCGGGGCGAGGTAGAAGCGATGATTGTGTCGCTGAAGCCGCATTAGAATGTGTTGAGGGGGATTTATGTCACAGGGGCAGAAGGCGTTTCCGGTTTCGTGGGACCAGTTTCATCGCGATGCGCGGGCGCTCGCATGGCGACTGGCTGAATCGGGGCCGTTTGGTGCGATTATCTGTATTACGCGCGGCGGGTTGGTGCCGGCGGCGATTGTTTCGCGCGAATTGGGCGTGCGTGTAATCGAGACGGTGTGTATTGCGAGCTATCATGATTATGCCAATCAGGGTGAATTGCAGGTGCTGAAGCACATTGCCGATGCCGTGATGCAGAAGGGCGAAACGGGCGGCAAGGGGATCCTCGTGATCGATGATCTCGTGGATACGGGGAAGACGGCGCGGATTGTCCGCGATATGCTCCCCGATGCGCATTTTGCAACTGTTTACGCCAAGCCGCTTGGAAGGCCTTTGGTCGATACATTCGTCACGGAAGTGTCGCAGGACACGTGGATCTATTTTCCGTGGGATATGGGTTTGACCTATCAGGCGCCGATTGCCGAGGGGCATAAGGGGTGAGACGTCGTTCCATTTCCGATTGCACACTTTCGAACGCAAAAGGAGTATCGACAATTTGACACGGATGCGCTGAAAATGATCATGCCGAACAACATGAATGTGCGGATGATCAATCCGGTCGGGTTGCGTCTGATGATGTATCAGGTCATGACAGGGGAAGATTGCATTGGCTTCGCATCCACACTGGATCTTGCATATCGGTGCACACAAGACCGGAACCACTCAGTTTCAGGATATCCTCGAGAGTCAACGAGGTCACCTTCGAGCGCAGGGGCTGGACTACCTGCCGCGGCGCGATGTCAGGAATGCGAAACTCAAAAGCCTCGTTATGAACCGCAAATACGGTATTCTTTCCATGAGTCGGTGGCGAAAGCGAACTTTTGATGATCACACCAGAGGAATGAGAAGCGATAGTCCGATCGCCTTCATGTCGGAAGAAAATATGATCGGGACAGTGACCGACATTCTTTCCAATCCGATCTACCCCGCTCTTGAAAGAAATCTTCATGCATGGGCTGATCTGTTTGAAGGAAAGACCGTTGATATCTATTTCTCTATAAGAAATTATTCATATTTATTGGTATCCGCCTATGCGGAAGCGATCAGAGGAGGCGTTATTCTGCCGCCGATCGGACAGTATTATAAGAATTTTTTACTCAATGACCGACCAGACTGGAGCAGTGTCGTCGACAGGATTATCGCCGCTTGGCCGGCGGCAAATGTGCGCGTTTGGTCGCTGGAGAAGTATTCGCGGAATAAGTTCGAAATTATGGAGCGGATAACCGGGTGCAATATTCTCCGGAACGAGATTGAAATTCCGAGGGAGACGCGAACACCGTCCGCGCTCACCGTCGAAAAGTCGCTTCTGATTGATCATGGGCTCACCAAAAAGGACCGCAAACGGAGAATTGCGGCACTGTTCGCGGAAGATGATTTCAAGGAGAAATTCGCGCCTTTCAGCGATCGGGAAATCGAGCACTTGACGGAACTTTACCACACAGATATCGCGAAAATGATGCTCGCCCACCCCGGTATCATGCTCGACGGGGATCTGTAATTGCGAATTGATGTTCGCACTCCCTTGCGTGTTTCGTCGCTGTTCTGTAACCCTTTCTCAACCATTCGCGGACATGGCGAAACTGGTAGACGCAAGGGACTTAAAATCCCTCGGCCGCAAGGCTATGCGGGTTCGACTCCCGCTGTCCGCACCAGTAAACCCTTCTCCGAGCGGGGCCAGAGGGGGCATTTAGGTGATCGTGAATTCCGATGCGCGAACCGGACCGGACGCAATCGAACTTTCGGTCATCGTGCCGACTTTCAACGAGCATGACAATGTTGCCCCGATGGTGGCTTTGCTGGATGCGGCCCTTGCAGGCATTGCGTGGGAAGTCATTTTCGTGGATGATGATTCGCCCGATGGAACGGCAGATGTCGCGAAGGCGCTTGGCGTGTCGGATCGTCGTGTGCGGTGTATTCTCAGAGTCGGGCGGCGCGGGCTTGCGGGCGCGACGATCGAAGGGATGCTTGCTTCCAGCGCGCCCTATGTCGCCGTGATCGATGGTGATTTGCAGCACGACGAGCGGATCTTGCCGGACATGCTGAGGGAGCTGCGCAAGGTTGACTGCGATCTTGTCGTGGCAACGCGTCTTCGCGAGGGAGAAACGATTGCGGGACTCTCCGATCAGCGCTCATTCCTGAGTGATTTCGGGCGGTTTCTTGCCAGTTTTGTGATCCGCTCAAAAGTATCCGATCCGATGAGCGGATTTTTTATGATTAAGCGCCCGATTGTGGAGGCCTTGGCTCCGAAGCTTGCGACCGAGGGCTTTAAGATTTTGACTGATATTCTGGCGACGTCTCCAAAGCCCTTGCGGATCAGGGAAGTCGGTTATGTGTTTCGCCAGCGGCAGCATGGCGAGAGCAAGCTCGATGCGCGGGTGGCGTTCGATTATATTGCATTTCTGCTCCATCATCTGACTGGACGGATGCTCCCGATCCGTTTTTTCATGTTCGGGATGGTTGGTGCTTCGGGCGTTGCCGTGCATCTGGCAGCACTGAAACTGGTTCTGGAGACATTCCCGTCAATCGGGTTCGATGCGAGCCAGTTGGCGGCGACTTTTGTTGCAATGCTCAGCAATTATCTGTTGAACAACCAGCTGACCTATCGTGATCGTCGCCATAAGGGTTGGCGGATTATTCCGAATTTTCTACTGTTTTCCGCAAGTTGCAGCATCGGAATCATCGCGAATATCGGACTTGCCAGTGTGATTTACGGGGGTGAGTCGACGTGGTGGATTGCCGGCCTTGCGGGCGCAATTGTCGGCACCGTGTTCAACTATGTCACAAGCAGCCTGTTCGTCTGGCGGAAAAAGACCTGATCAGGCGGTTGTGGCACCGCTCCGAGATGTCGCTTTTGCGCCGATAACGCTGATTGACCTGCCGACTTCACGTGTCAGTCAATTCTGATCGCGGCCAGATGTTCATCGGACTTTGGATATTCAGGAGCCATTGTTTCCAGAGTTTTACGAACGATACGGGCAATGGCGGCGTTGCGCGCCCATTTCCGGTCAGCGGGAATGACATGCCATGGCGCCCAGTCAGTGGAGCATTTGCTGAGCATGATTTCATAGGCCTCCATGAACTCCTGCCAGCGCTTGCGGTCGTCGATGTCGCTGATTCTGAATTTCCAGTTCTTGTCCGGCGTGTCGAGCCGTTCCTGAAGGCGTTCCTTTTGTTCCTCTTTCGAGATGTGCAACATGAATTTCAGAATGGTCGTGCCATTATGCGTGAGCATCTTCTCGAAGGCGTTGATGTCGTCATAGCGATGCAGGATAGCGCTCGCTGGCGCCAATTGCCTCACCCGACCGATCAATACATCCTCGTAATAGGAGCGGTTAAAAATGCCGATTGTGCCGCGGCGCGGGCAGGCAATATGCGCACGCCAGAGGAAATCATGGGCGAGCTCTTCCGGTGCCGGTTCGCGGAATGCGGAAACAGTCACACCGAGCGGGCCGACAATATTGAAAACGCCGCGGATCGTGCCGTCTTTACCGCTCGTATCCATGCCCTGAAGGATGATCAGGAGCGAACGCGTGCCTTCGGCGTAAAGGCGATCCTGCAAGTCGTTGATCGCTTCGGCATCCTCGGCAAGACCAGCGCGCGCCGCTTCCTCATTACCGAGATGGACAGTATGCCGCGGATCAATCGCATCCAACTGGACGTGTGAGCCGGGTGCGACTTTCAGATCATCATCGTTCATGCGCGGATTGTAGCACAAAGGTGCTGCGACGTCAGCACTCGCGAACCGAACAAAGTGTCAGGGACGCCATCCGTAAAGCCACGCATAGCGCTTCATGAGGTCGGTTCGGCGCATGATGAAATTTCGCGCGGTGCTGAGCGGCCATGTCGCATGAAAAGTGCGGGCATTTTGGCGCGCCGCGGCTTGCACGCGCGCCGCGCGCGGCTTTCGAACAGTTTCATAGGCGGAGAAGGCACGGCCGAGATCATGCGGCGACCGGATGATTTCTCGCACGAGTATGGCCGCATCTTCAATCGCAAGGGCTGCACCCTGTGCAAGGAAGGGCAGGACGGGATGTGCTGCATCACCAAGAAGCGTCACATTGCCCTTGCTCCACTGCCGACGGGGGGGCGTGTCGTAAAGTGACCAGATTTGCCATTCGGGAACGCAGGAGAGAGCGTTGCGGACAGATGGCGACCATGCTTCGAAGCGTTTCTGCAGCAAGGAGGGGTCACCCGGGCGGTTCCAGCCCTCCTCGCCGGTTTTGTCGGCGGTGATGGCCACGATGTTCATGAGCGCGCCGCCGCGGATGGGGTAATGCACGATATGGGCGTCAGGGCCGAGCCAGAGGCCTGTTTCGGATGCCGGGAGGGTAGCGGGCCAGGCGGCCCGGGAGATGGTGCCACGCCATGCTGTGTTGTTGCTGAAGCGGGGCTTCTGTTGATTACCGATCAAGTGTGCGACTGTTGACCAGAGTCCGTCTGCGCCGATCAGGGCGCAACCATGGAAAGTCTCTGCGCCGGTGGCGGCTTCTGTCGCAACGGTCACATTGGCGGGCGTGTGATCAATCCGAGTGACTTTCCGTCCGAAAACGAGGCGGGTATTGGCATCACCCCTGACGGCATCGAGAAGAATGGTCTGGAGATCAGCCCGATGGAGTGTGAGATAGGGCGCGCCATAGGCCTCACGCATGGCGTTGCCGAGCTTCATCGATGACAGGGGCATGCCTGTCCGCCCGTCGCGCACATGGAGGCGCTCAGGCTCCGCGGAAACACGTGACAAAGCAGGGCCAAGGCCGAGTTGGATCAGAATACGCGAAGCGTTGGGCGAAAGCTGGATTCCTGCGCCGATCTCTTCAATTTTGGTTCGCCGCTCGATCAGGATCGTTTCAATCCCCAGCCGCGAGGCCGCCAGCGCGAAGGTGAGCGCGCCAATTCCCGCCCCGGCGACGAGAATCGGGTGGGTGTTCATCGGCAGTCCGGATCAGGCCGCTGCGCGGGAGGGATCGAAGACGCAATCCTTCGGGTCAGCTCCGCCGTGAAGGCTCGCATCATACCGAAAAAGCGTCGAGCAATAGGGGCAGATCGCTTCGCTCTCGGTGCCCATATCGATGAAGATATGCGGATGATCGAAGGGTGGGCTTGCGCCGACGCACATGAATTCCCGGGCACTGACCCGAATGATCGCGACACCGAGATCGTTTTTGAAATGCGGTACGGAATGATCAGACATGAAGCTACTTCCCGGAAAGTAATGCAATGGTTGGTTGCTCTCAGCTTTCGATTATCGGCTTGTGCGTGGCTTCGCAAGCTTCAATCGACTTGAAACCGCTCCACCTGCACCCTAACACTGTGCCAGCGTCTCATTAATGGATGGTGAGCATGGAATTTTTTCAATCGCAGGGCGTATCCATTGCCTATGTTGATTTGCGAGCGAATGAGGGCGCGAATGATCCGGTGCTCCTGATTCACGGGTTTGCGTCGAACCACTTGGTCAATTGGGTCAATACGTCATGGACCCGGACATTGAACCGCGCGGGCTTTCGGGTGATCGCGCTCAATAATCGCGGTCATGGCCAGAGCGGCAAGCTTTATGCGCCCGAAGACTATTCAGCCGCGATCATGGCGGAAGATGCCGAGGCACTGATGGATCATCTCGGGATCGCGCGCGCCGATGTGATGGGCTATTCGATGGGCGCGCGAATTGCGACTTTTCTCGCGTTGAAATCGCCGGAGCGGGTGCGCTCGCTGCTTCTGGGCGGGCTTGGTATTCATCTGGTCGAGGGCGGGGGGCTTCCGTCCGGCATTGCCGAGGCGATGGAAGCGCCGTCGTTGGCGTCATTGACTGACCCGGCCCAGCGCATGTTCCGGCAGTTCGCGGAGCAGACGGGAAGTGATCTTTTGGCGCTTGCAGCGTGTATGCGCGGGTCGCGGCAGCGGGTTACGTTGGAGGAATTTTCCGCGCTTGCCATGCCCGTGATGGTGTCGGTCGGCACGCGCGATCCGATTGCCGGTGATCCGCATCGGCTGGCGGCTTTGGCGAGAAACGGGCAGGCATTCGACGTTCTTGACCGGGATCACAATTCAGCCGTGGGTGACAGGAGCCACAAGGAAGCAGTGCTGGCGTTTCTGGCAAGGCGGCGCTGAATTACGCGCGAAAAAGATTTGGAAGTCGCCCGCGGAATTCCTAGGTGAAGTGTCGGGCGCGTTGGTGTATCCTCTGCATCCCGGAGGATCGGACTAATCAGATGAACGAGCACGCAATCGACTTTTTGACGGGCGGACAGGGTGATTTCGATGCGGTCTGGCAGCGCGTGCGGAAAGAGAGTGCGGCGATTATTGCGTCAGAACCTGATCTCGGTCGTTTCGTGCAGCAGAATGTGATGGATCAGCCAAGTCTGGACGCCGCGATTGTCTCGCGCCTTGCTTCGCGGCTTGTCCATATCGAAGTGTCTGTCGAGGTGCTGTATGCGACCTTTATGGGGTTGGTGAATGCTGATCCCGGGATTGGCGCAGGTTTCCGGGCGGATCTCATTGCTGTTATTGATCGTGACCCTGCGTGCAAGCGGATCATCGAGCCTCTTCTTTATTTCAAGGGTTTTCATGCGCTTCAGACGCACCGAATGGCACACGCGCTCTGGAAGAAGGGGCGGACGGACCTTGCGCTCTACCTGCAAAGCCGCTCGTCGGAAGTGTTCCAGACGGATATCAATCCCGAGGCGAAGATCGGGCAGGGCGTGTTCCTTGATCATGCGACGGGATTGGTTATCGGGCAGACGGCGGTGATCGAGGATGATGTGTCGATCTTGCAGGATGTAACGCTCGGCGGGACGGGCAAGGAAACGGGTGACCGGCATCCGAAAATCCGGCGCGGGGTTCTGATCGGGGCCGGGGCGAAAGTGCTCGGCAATATCGAAGTCGGGCATTGCGCGCGCGTCGCTGCCGGATCGGTTGTGTTGCAGGATGTGCCGCACAACTCGACGGTCGCCGGCGTTCCGGCGCGCATTGTCGGGACGGCGGGATGTGCCGAGCCTGCCAGGACGATGGACCAGATTCTGGCGGACAAAGACACGGGCTGAGTCTGTTTATGCTTGCGGCGCGCCATTGGTCGTGGCAATCCGCTAGGACGCCGGATGGTCGGTTTTCAGTGGCAGGCTTACAATGGACAAGACGGAACTCCTCAAGGTTCAAACCTACCTTCGCCGCCTTTTTGGCAATGCATCGATCAATGTTGTCGCCCGTTCCAAGAAAAAGGACTCGGCCGAAATCATGATCGGTGAAGAATTCATCGGAACATTGTCGCTCGATGACGAGGATGGCGACCGCTCATACGCGGTGACAATGTCGATCCTCGATATTGATCTTGAAGGTATTGAATAATCTTCAGCCTTCTCGTGTGACCCTGTGGAGGCACCGTGCCCGTCTATTCGCTCGATGAAATGACGCCGGACCTACCGGCCCGGGATGCGTGCTGGATTGCGCCGGATGCGCATGTGATCGGCAATGTATCGATCGGTGCCGACGTCGGCATTTGGTTCGGTGCGGTCTTGCGGGGTGATACCGAGCTGATCAGCGTCGGTTCGGCCACCAATATCCAGGAAGGGTCGTTGTTGCATACGGATTTGGGGTTTCCCATCATCATCGGTGCCGGATGCACGATCGGCCATCATGCGATCTTGCACGGGTGCGAGATTGCAGATGACTGCCTGATCGGGATGGGGGCCACGATACTTAACGGGGCAAAAATCGGTGCCGGAAGTCTTGTCGGCGCGGGTGCGCTTGTGACAGAGCGCAAGGAGTTTCCCGAACGCTCGCTCATTATCGGCTCACCGGCCAAATTGGTGCGGACATTAACCGACGAAGAGTTTGAAAAAATCCGGAATTCGGCACGGCATTATGTCGAGAACTGGCGGCGAATGGCGAACGGATTAAAGAGGATTGACGGGTAACTTATTGACCCGCTGCAGTGATGGCTAACGTCGATGGTTCTCCGATACGGACCCATTGATCAGTGCGTGTCCGGGACTGACGCTTGACGAAGCTGTAACCGGTGTCTGCCCAGGGCAATATGGTATCGATCTTGTTGTCGAGAATGAAATCACCCTTATCGGTCACAACCGTCAGAACGGCATGCCCAAGCCCTTCGTGATCGCGGACAACGGTCATCAGCAGGGCCTCGCGGGGAACCCCCAATGCGATCAGAATTTTGCGCTTTTGAAGTGCAAAGTCCTCACAATCGCCGACACTCCGAGCGGGATAGTCCCAATATTCCGCGACGCCATAGACGTTTATATCCTCCGCCTGCCGGATCCCGGCGTTCACAATCGTGTTTGTTCTGCTGATCATTGCCCATGAGGATTTCGTGAGCAGCACGGGACGCGCGATAATTGTCGCGGATGTGCACTCGGCGGGATGACGCCTGCAAAAATCCGTCCATCCGATTGGCGCGCGCGCTTCCGAGAGGATTGCAGCTGACGTCGTGGGTGCAGGTATTGCCAAGGACGCATCCGATCGGCGCATCTCCGCCAGCGCGGGCAAACCTGCCATAATCATCATGGAGATCATGAAAAAAGCGCGAAAGAACGTCATGGCCCTATCCAAGGTTAACCAAACGTTAACCTTAAAGAGTCGCCAGTGCAAGAAATACCTGAAGGAATAGTTAATGCGTGCATGATGGCCCGACCTCTGCCAGGATTCATTGATTTAAATCAAGCGGTCGAAATAGGCAGCTCGAGAGGTTGTCCCCTCTGCCAGTCCTGTTCGATGTGTTCGGTTTGGCGAGACGGCGCGAGCTTTCCGGCGACGACCGGCTCTCAGGTGCCGCAAAATGTTCTGAGAACGCGCTCATCGAGGAGAGCTGGTGTCGAATAGTCCGCAAATGCGGGATCTTCCCGAAAGGGATTTGCCAAAACAGTTTGAAGCTTTTCAAAGAGCGAAAAATCATTCCTGTCGACGGCAGCACGAATGGCGGCTTCAATTTGATGATTGCGGGGAATGTAGACAGGATTTTTGGCCAGCATTGCAGATTGCCTCGCAGCCATTGGGGTATTCTCAAGCGCCACGCGTGATCGCCAAGCCTGCAGCCAGTGCCGGATAGCGGCTTGACCGGAAAAGAGGGTAAGGAATTGCTGTGGCCCGGAGTCAGTTTCCAAGTCGGAAAGAACGCGGAAGCTCTGGGTGAAATCGGTCTGCGCTGCCTGCATTTGATCGAGTAGCGCCTGGATCAGAGGTTCATCATCCGGGTGCTCGGTAGAGAAACCGAGTTTTTGCCGCATGTGTGCCAGCCAGAACGCGTCATACTGGCTTGAGAAAGCCGAGATTGCATCGGTGGCGAGCGTGATGGCACGCTGCTGATCCGCGTCGATCAAAGGGAGCAAGGCTTCGGCAAAGCGGGCGAGGTTCCATTGCGCGATCCTTGGCTGGTTTGCATAGGCATAACGTCCGAACTCATCAATCGCGCTGAATACCGTTTTGGGATCATAAGATTCCATGAAGGCGCAGGGACCGAAATCAATTGTTTCGCCTGAAATCGCCATATTGTCGGTATTCATGACGCCATGAATGAACCCGATGCTCATCCACTGGGCAATCAGTTCCGCCTGCCGGCTGATCACCGATTTTAACAAGGCGAGAGCCGGATTTTGATCAGTTCCGGCTTCGGGATAGTGCCGCTCGATGACATAATCGGTCAGCTGTTTGAGGGACGCATGATCATCGCGTGCCGCGAAATACTCGAATGTGCCGACGCGCACATGGCTTGCAGCGACCCGCGTGAGGATTGCGCCCGGAACAGGCCCTTCGCGCAGGATCATGTCTCCGGTGGTCACTGCAGCGAGCGCCCGCGTCGATGGAATGCCGAGGGCAAACATCGCCTCGCTGACAAGATATTCCCGCAAGACCGGACCCAAAGCGGCGCGTCCGTCGCCGCGGCGCGAGAAGGGAGTCGGGCCGGAGCCTTTCAACTGGATGTCGCGTAATTTTCCTGCTTGATCGATGACTTCACCGATCAGAATGGCGCGGCCATCGCCGAGCTGGGGCACAAAATTGCCGAATTGATGACCGGCATAGGCGATGGCAACGGGATCGGCGCCAGCGGGAAGGTCGTTGCCGGAGAACAGTCTCGCCAGGGTTTGCGCATCCGCAAGGCGTGTATCGAGGCACAGTTCTTCGGCAAGTGCGTGATTAAAGGCGATCAAGCTCGGGCGCGCGACCGGCGTTGGCTGAACCCGCGCGAAAAAAGCGTCCGGCAATCCGGCATAGCTGTTCCGGAAAGTTGCAATCAGCGGGTTCACTGTCAAGGATGACTGCTCCGGTTGCGAATGCGGCGGACAATCATGGCGACAGCGATGATCGTCACGGGAACAATGATCGCCGTTGCCGTGGACAATTCGAACGGGAACAGATGGGCCTCTACTGCACCCTTGATCACATAGGTCGCGAGGCCGACGACATAATAGCTGATGGCGGCGATGGACAGTCCTTCAACCGTTTGCTGAAGTCTGAGCTGCATCTGCGCGCGTGCGTCCATCGACCCCAGCAGGGCCTGATTTTGTTGTTCGATTTCGACATCAACCCGCGTGCGCAGGAGATTTGCGGCGCGCGTGAGTTTGCGGGAGAGGTTGGCTTGGCGCTCCTCCAGCATCTGGCAGGTTCTCATGGCCGGTGCGACGCGGCGCTGCAGGAAGGCTGCGAGCGTTGACCATCCCGGGACAGGCTGTTCGCCAATGGCCGTCAATCTTTGTTGCACAATCGAATCATAGGCGCGGCTTGCGCCGAAACGATATCCGGAAATCGCCGAATCGGCCTCGAGCCGGGCGGCCAGCGCGGTGAGTTCGTCCAGCAGAAGCTGGTCATTGGAAATACCATCCGTTGCGGTCATTTCCCGCGCGATCCTGACGAGAGCATCCTCGATCGTCTTGACGGCCGGAGCTGTGCGCAAAGCTTCTGGCAGGCCGAGAAGGGACAGCATACGATAGGTTTCGATTTCCAGCAGACGCTGCACCAGACCGCCGGCACGTGCGGGTGTCAGCGATTTGTTCACAACAAGGAGCCGGACGAAGCCCTCATCATCCGGGACAAAATCGGTTGCGACGGTGGCAGCACCGCTTTCCACACTGGACATGACTGTTCCGGCAGGTGCGAAATAATCCTCAGGTTTTAGGGAGTCGTGATGCGGAACGAAATGAAGATCAACCGAGACGAGATGTGGCCCGGGCTGGGGTAATGCCCGCATCAATTCCGCACGGGTGCCTGAAGAAAGGGTGAAGGGTTCAGTCGAGGGCGACGGCAATTCCCACGTATAGGTGGTGAATTCGGAATGCTGCTCCCATTTGACGCTAAAATCGCGGATTTTCAAACGGTGATGTTTGGCATGGCCGAGCGGTGGTTCCACATGGTTGGCATGACAAAAAGCTGCAAAGGCCGCGCGATCTGCCATGGCCCGAGATGCATCCGTCATGAACGCGAACAGAACGATACGGGATGGCGAGGAAATCGGATGGAAGGGCCGCGCATGGACTTCTGCGAGCGCAACGGAACGGTCAGGGTGTGGATAGAAAGAAGCTGTCATTTTGATGATGTCGCCTTTCGTTCGAGCATCGAACCGACTTCTTCGTGCGGCGGTATCATTGCAGTGACTTTTTGTGAAATGCAATTTTCATGAAACGGGCGTGGTTGGCAGAATGGCCGATCACGGTGTCCGAGGTCCGAAAAGGATGACGAGGGCGCCGCACAAACAGATCATGGCTCCGATCATGTCCCACTGATCGGGTTTGCTGCCCTCGACCAGCCACAGCCACGCAAGGGATGAAGCAATGTAGATTGCGCCATAGGCGGCGAATGCGCGGCCCGCAAAATCCGCCTCGACATGCGTCAGCACCCACGCGAATAAAGCGAGACATGCCATTCCCGGAATGACAAGCAGAGGAGATTGCCCAAGCCGGAGCCATGCCCAGAACGCAAAGCAACCTCCGATTTCGCCAAGAGCGGCAAATACGAAGATCGGAATGGAACCGTTTTCACAGTCGCCTGTCCAGCCTTGCATGGCAGATGCCGAACGCTTTTTCCGCAGTTACATCCGAGTCGGAACATGTTGCAAGGCGGATGATGATCCGATGCGGCCGCAACCGGGGCCGCCGATCGTATATTTGACGGCTCCGTCCCGGAGGTGGCGCATCGTCAGGCATGGCGGGAGACGCGGTGATCGGCCCTGAGCATATAGATGCCCGCCGCAATCACGATTGTGACGCCCGTAATGGTAAAACTGTCCGGACGGTCACCAAACAGGATGAAACCCCAAAGCACCGCCCAGAACATCGACGTATACTCGAAGGGCGCAACGAAGGACGCGTCCGCCAGACTGTAGGCGAAGATGAAGAGCGGGATCAGCAAGGCGGATGAAACGCCCAAGATCACGATCAGCAAAAAATCAAAAGCGGACGGCCAAACCCACTCCCGGGTAAGGAAATGCAAGCTGCCATGACCGACCCCATCAAATGCACCCGTTCCGAAAACGACTGCGAGACCAACATAGAGAAGCGTGAAAATGGTGACCTGCCAGAAGGCGGTGATGGCGGGCTTCAGATCATGCCCGAGTTGGCGGGTGATTACTTGTCCGGATCCGTAGAGAAACGCCGAGGCAAGGGCCAGAAGGGCTGCCGGTTCGAAGACTGATGCGCCCGGACGGATCATGATCAGGACCCCTAAAAAACCTGCAATGGTCGCAAGCCACCGATGAATGCCGACTTTTTCGCCGAGAAAAAACGGAACGATCCCCGCGACAAAGAAGGGCATGGTGAAATAGATTGCGACCGCATCGGCCAAGGTCAGAACCGCAACCGACAGCGTGAAACAGAGATTCCCGATGCCGATGAGCGAAGAACGTAACAGGATCCAGCCAAGTTTCGGGTGAAACAACTCACGCTGTGCGTTCTTGATCATGACGTAAGCCAAGCCGAAGGGCAGGGCAATCAGATAGCGGATTGTGTTGACTTCGTGGATCGGGTAGTCCGCGCTGAGCAATTTCAGGAGCGCGTCGCTCGAGGCGGCCACCGCCATGGCAAAGGTGATGAAGAGCGATGCCTTGAGCTTGTTATCTTTTGACGGGGACATGAGGGCGCCGGGTGGGTTTGTCGCAGACGGACTCAAACTGTTCTGGCATGTCACGCATGCTTGCCGCGGCGGGACGGAATTTTCTCTCGCGGCGTCGCTGATCCCGTCCCCTGCTGCTCTCCGATGATCGCTATCGCTTTCCTCGCGCTTTCATACCAGTCACTGTTCTTGTGAGCGGAACGCGCACCAATGCCAGGTTTCCCTTTTGCCTTTGCAGACACGTTTTTCACGACATTTACGGGCTTTTCAGGTCTTTTCATCCCACCAGTCTATAATTTGTAACGCGTGCCAAGGGAAGGCCCCTCGCCAGAAATGTCAGATATCTTTTTTCTTGAGTGGAAACAGACTGGTATCCGCGGTGAACATGATTATGCTTGCTGAAGGGGGCCACGCGGTTGGTCTGTGATTTGGCCGAAGAGAGATATGACAAAAGCCCGGACCTTTCGGATCATTCGTGACGCTGCCGCGGCAGGCATTGTGGGCCTGTTTCTGTTCCCGATTTTCTGGTGGGGTTTGAACTCGATCAAGCCGGTGTCTGCCCTGTTTGACAAGGACCGGATCGTCTTCTTCGATTTTGAACCGAGTTTTATCAATTATTGGGTGACATTTTCGGGCGACGGGCCGGGCGTCTATGATGCGCGGCAGGCGATTGCCGACACGCTGATTGTCGCTCTGGGTTCGACCGCTCTGGTCGTTGTGATCGGGCTTTTTGCCGCCTATGCGCTGTCACGGCTGAGTTTCAGCATGAAGCGGTTTTATATTGCCTGGACGATTTTTCAGCGCTTTACGCCGCCAATCGCGATCGTCATTCCGATTGTCTCCATGTTCCATGTGATCGGCCTGTTTGACACGCATGTCGGGTTGATCCTGATGCACACAGTGATGAATTTGCCGATTGCGATCCTGATGCTGAAATCATTTTTCGATGATGTCCCCTCAGAGATTGACGACGCGGCGATGATCGATGGTGCCTCGCGCGTAACGACCCTTTTCAGGATATGCATGCCGATGATTAAAGGCGGGATTGCTGCGACCGCCGTACTTTGTTTCATTTTCTCCTGGACAGAGTTTCTGATGGCCTTGTTCATCACCAGCACGATTTACACCTTGCCGGTGAAATTGAGCATTGTGGGGACGATGACATCGGGATTTTCTTCCGCACTCGGAACTGTTGCCATGGTGCCAACCCTCATCTTCATCTTTCTTGTCCAAAAGCATCTGATGCGAGGGTTGACGCTCGGCATACAGAAAGACTGATGCTAGCCCAATTGCCGGTCGATCCAGTCGCGTGTCCGAAAATAGCGACCCATCCACGGGACAAACCAAGTTGAACCATGATAGAGTGGGTGATCGGGAAATTCGGGCTGGTCGAACGCGCAGATCTTGTTGCCGTCGCCAATGATTTTCTTCGCCGTCTGATGGCCGAGATAAGTCATCATCGCAATTCCGGAGCCATTGCAACCAAGAGCAAAATGAAGATTATCCATCTTGCCCATATGCGGCATCTCGTCGAGCGTGAAGGCGACATTGCCGGTCCAGGCATGGGTGATGGAAGTGCCCTTCAATTGCGGGAAGCGATCGGTCATGAATTCATGGAGAATAGTTGCTGTTTCGACCGGGTCTGTCTGGCCGAATCTGGCACGGCCGCCGAAAATCAGCCGCTTACCGTCTGGCGACATTCGGAAATAGGTCAGGACGCGTTGCGTGTCAGAGAAGGAGCGATTCCTGGGGCTGAGCGAGGCCGCAATATCGGGCGGTAATTCCTCAGTCGAGATCATGTGGGAACCGATCGGCACGACACGCCGCTTGAATTGCGGTGTCACGTCGCCCGTGTAGCCATTCGTCGCGATGATCACATCGCCCGCTTTGATCGTGCCGCGTGGTGTCTCGACCATCCATTGCGACCCTGATTGGGTGAGTTTGTTCACGGGGGTTTTGGACGAGATCCGGATGTCCCGCGCGGTGCAGAGATCGAGCAGGCCCTTGAAATAGAGCGCGGGCTGGATGATCGCCGCACGGTTGATCACAATTCCGCCGCGATAAAAGTCCGATCCGATTTCCTCGCGCTGGCGATCCGGCGGCACCAGATAGACATCGGACCCCGTATCGGCCTTCAGCACGTTAACCTCGCCGGCCATGCTGTCATAATGGCTCTTGCACCAAGCGCCCTGGAAATAGCCCGATTTTGTCCAGAAGCAGTTAATATTTTCGCGTTTGATCAATTCCTCCACATGGGTGAATGCGTCGGCGGCATCGGTCAGGAAGGGGACAGCTTCATCCGGTGTCATCGCCTTGGCAAGATAGCGTTCGCCGACATCGACACGGTCTGACACCATGCCGCCATTGCGGCTTGAACCGCCGTAGCCAGGCTCATTCGCATCAAGAACAAGGCATTCAATACCGTTTTTGTGCAATTCGAGCGCCGCCGAAAGTCCCGCATAGCCTGCGCCGACAATAACAGCGCGCACTTCTCTGGGAAGCGGAACTTCCGGCAGGGGGTGCGGCTCATAGGCATCCCACCAAAAGGGTTTTAGCTTGAAGTCGCGATGAAAAATCGTGCTCTTTGCCATTTCTACCTGCCGATTGACCCTTTCATAAAATAACGGCGTTCGATGTGATTGCAAGGGTATGTGACGCTATCGCCGAGACGAATTTGCGGTCTTGTCGGTGTCGAACCGTCTGGTCAGTGGCCTGTCGCTGAAGTGTTATCGGGCACATCCAGTCGTTCCCAATCGGCCGGATTGATGCGTGACTGCCTTTTCACAAATCGGTATTCGGTGTCATTCCAGAGCTTTATCATGTTGACCTGATTATCGAGAACCAATGCACCGCGGTCCGTATTGACGATAAGCACGGCATGGCCGTCACCGGACTGGTCGCGTACCACGGCGAGAGACAGATTTTCAATCGGGACGCCAGCATCGATCAATTTTTTCCGCTTCAACAGAGAAAAATCCTCGCAGTCACCTTTCCCGTCATCCGCGAAGTCCCAACGCTCGGGCAGCCCCCAGTGCTCTTCATCGGTAATTGCCGTTACCGACTCATTGACATTCCTGTTCACCTCGTTCAGGAGCGTCCACAGAGCGGGCGTCAGACGTGTGGTTTTCGGGACAAGATTTCGAGCGATGCACTCGTCGGGATGGCGGTGGCAGAAATCCGACCATCCCCAGGGCGGAGTTGTTTTGGGACCTCGCGGCAGTTGAGTGTTTACGCCGGAATAGGTTGGAGACCCCTCTGCGGTCGCGCGTGGTTGACTGAAAGCCAACGCAAATAAAATCAATATGATTTTGAATATACTCATTTTCACGGATTTTCATTTTGAAAATATAAATAGAAATACAATTTTATATTTTTTCAAAATACGTAAATGAAAAATACAAATTGAATATTTGATGATTTCTTGGATTTGAAGTAAATTTTGTTTGATTTTCCATGTCAGAATCTGAATTAGATGGCGTTCTTTCACGTTCGTGATGCGACGAGAGGATGAACCTCGTGACAAATCCAGATCAGGAGCAGTTCGCGACTGTGCGGCGCTCCGAGCCCATATTGAATGTTTCAGGCACTGTGGTTGGATTGTGTCTGGCGATGCTCGGCATCCATTTTTACATGACCATGCTCAATGCTGATGACGCATTGGCGATTTCTCTGGATTTCAGTTTTATCCCTGCCGAGTTCGCGCGCTGGGCCGGGATAGGTCTCGCTCCCGTCGCGCCGCTTGGAGAGTTTACAGCGGAGACGGACCTTGCTGCTTTCAACCATGTCCTCGCCGCGTATTTTCAAGAGCATCCGAGTCAGGCGCCGTGGACGCTGGTCACCCACGCTTTTTTCCACGCGGGCTGGACGCATGTGATTGTGAATGCCGTGTGGTTGCTCGCCTTTGGCGGCGTGGTCGCGCGGCGTATTGGCGGGGTGAGGCTGCTGGTTTTGTTTTGTATTTGTGCGATTGGCGGCGCACTGGCGCATTTTGCCGCTTACAGCGGTGATTTCATGCCGATGATGGGCGCGTCAGGCGCAATATCGGGATTGATGGGCGCGGCAGCTCGTTTCATTTTTCAACCGAGCGGCCCTGTTTTAGGCGGTATTCGCCTTGGCCCGAAGGCGGATGGTATGAAAGGCGAGGGCGCGTTGCTTTCTCTCAGTGAAATGCTCCGCAATCCTGCCAGTCTGCGCTTTATCGGGCTCTGGATGCTTTTCAACCTGCTTGTCGGGGTATTGGGCTCGTCATCGCTGGCTGACGGCGGCAACATTGCGTGGATCGCGCATTTCGGCGGCTTTGTCGCCGGAGTTTTGACTGTTCCCTTGCTCGATAACCGCAAGGGTGAACCGGTCCGCTAATAGTCAGTCGTGGTCGTGCGTGCCGTTCCGGATGAAGGACAATTGCGGACTGGTGGCCTGTCCCGCCGTATCGACGCGCCGGTAAAAACACGAGGCACGGCCCGTGTGACACGAATTCCCGTCACCGCCGACCGTGACGAACAAGAGCAGACAATCCTGATCGCAATCTACTCTGATCTCGGAGATCGTCTGCACCTGACCGGACGTGTCGCCCTTGCGCCAGAGTTCACCGCGCGAGCGTGACCAATACCACGCTTCGCCTGTCTCGAGTGTTTTCGCGAGCGATTCGGCATTCATGTGGGCCACCATCAGCACGTCACGCGTGTTCTCGTCGATTGCCACCGCCGTCAACAGGCCGGACGCATCGAATTTGGGCCGGAACGCCGAACCCTCTTCCGTAGCCCTTGTGTGACGCGCGCTTTCTTTCTCGGACATGATCACATCCCCGCACCCGCACAAGCGGGGCCATCTCTGTCAGCAACAGGGTAGCGCAATATCGGTTAATCAGCGTGATGAAAAGCCGCGAACCATCGACATGAAACGCACTTGTTCCGCCGGATTATCCTTGAAAATGCCGGTGAACCGCGTCGTGAGTGTCGTGGAGCCCTGCTTGCGTACACCGCGCATCGACATGCACATATGCTCCGCCTCGATCATCACGGCAACCCCGCGCGGATTGAGCGAATCGCTCATCGCTTCAACGATCTCTGCGGTCATCGTTTCCTGCGTCTGCAAACGGCGTGCAAAGACATCGACAAGACGCGCGAGTTTCGAGAGGCCGACGACGCCATCGGACGGGTAATAGGCGATATGGGCGTGCCCGAAAAACGGCACCATATGATGTTCGCAGTGGGACGCGAAGGGGATCTCGCGCACGAGAACCATGTCATCATAACCGGCAACTTCCTCGAAAACCTTGTCGAGGATCTTGCTGCTGTCCTGTGCGTAACCTTCAAAAAGTTCCTGATAGGCCTTCACCACGCGCTTCGGCGTATCGAGCAGGCCTTCGCGACCGGGGTCGTCGCCCGCCCACCGGATCAGTGTTCGAACTGCGGCTTCAGCCTCTTCACGACTTGGTCGCTTTGTCTTGAGAATGTCGGTGTCCCGCTTCACGGGCTGGAGCGACAAGGTCTTAACCACGGCATCCATGGTGCCTCCAAAGTGTTGATGAATGACCCACATTACGCGTGAACATAACGCTTGGACCACCGGTCTCGTGTGCCGAATTCAAATATGATCGTCCTGCAGAAAGAGCGGGACTTCTCACACCCTACACTGATCACACCTCTCGTAAAACCCCGTTGCCACGATTATCTTGCTGTGTGACAACGGGCGCGGCTCGAGAGCCTTGCAAGGTGGTGATCATGCTCAACGACGTCTACAACACTCGGATACTGGAACTCGCGGCAAATATCCCGCGTATCGGCCGCATGGTGAATGCCGATGCGACTGCAACGAGGCACTCGAAATTGTGCGGATCGACCGTTACCGTTGACGTCAAGGCCGAAAATGGTCGGGTAATCGATTTTGCCCATGAAGTGAAAGCGTGTGCTTTAGGGCAGGCATCCTCCTCAATCATGGCGCGTAACATTATTGGGTCAACGGCGGATGAATTGCGGTCCGTGCGTGACACGGTTCGCAAGATGCTGAAGGAGAGCGGGGCGCCACCCGAGGGCAAATGGGCAGATATTGCCTGTCTGGAGCCCGTCCGGGACTACAAGGCGCGGCATGCTTCGACGCTGCTTACATTCGACGCTGTCGTTGACGCAATGGAAGAACTCGAGGCCAGATGCCGGCACGAAGGAGTTACTCGCCGAGATCCGAGGGCCTCGGGATCGGAAACACATAGTTGAAAGACGCGCCTATCGACAGCGACGCCCCGCCCCCTGTCTTGCCGGTTGTTTCCGACATTTGCGGGCTGTTCAAACGCCTGTCGTAATTGGCGTAGAGCGCGGTCGACCACTGATCCCGGGAGACGAATCTGACAAGGCCTGCCGCACCCAGTGAACGCACGCCGCTTGCTCCCGGCGTTCCCTCGGGTCCGATGCCTGAGTGCGAATTCGCGTAAGTGTCGTCGGAGATGCTCAGCCGCGGGCCCGCGGCAAAAACCAGGCCGCCGATCCGCCGTACAAAATCCGCACCGACGCTCCCGATCATTCCGACGCTACCCTCAGCTCCCATCCGAAGTTCACCGCGAAGGCGGAGAGCATTCGGATCGGGCCAGAACTCCGCGAAAACACCCGGTTCGACGCCCCATTCCGACTCTGTGTGCGGCAATAATGCCGCAGCGCCAGATTTCGAGCCGTCGCTCCCGTATCGACCAACCGCGCCAATCGAAAAGTCCGGATCGCGACCGAAAAGTGCAAAGCTCAGACTGTCGTCCGGCGCGATAAAACTGTCGGCGGCAGCCATAGACGCGGCAATCGCGGGAGGCAGCGAGACAAAGCTGTATGTTTCAGAGCCCGGAAACTGCGGCGTAGAGATTGCCGCACCACTGACGGCCATGAGCCAGCCCGTATTCACCTTGTCCGCTGCCGCAACTTCGACCGGAATCATTCTGCCACCAACGATCATGGCGGCTAATGCCAGAAGACAAGACAAGCTGCGTGACAGAAAGCGTGCAGGCACGGATGAATTCATGCAATAGTCTCTTGCCGCGGGAGTCCCGCCCTGATGGATCATGGTTACGAAAAAGTTGACGAGAATGCAACCTTTCATGTCCGGCAATCGTTTTACGAAGTTACCGGCCCGGCTCGTCCGACTGCTCATCCGCTTTTATCAGCTTACATTGTCGGGCGTCTTCGGGCGTTCCTGCCGCCATTTGCCGAGCTGTTCATATTATGTGGATGAAGCGATCGGGCGGCATGGTCTATGGGCCGGCGGATGGGTGGGAGTCGCGCGCCTCTGCCGGTGTCACCCGTTCGGAACATCGGGGCTGGATTTCGTGCCCGAAAGATTGCCTCGCTGCGCCCGCTGGTATACACCGTGGCGCTACGGACGCTGGCGGTCGTGCAACACGGACCCTGCGATCCGGTGTGAAGCCGTCGATCCGGGCGAGCGGCCTTCCTGAAAATGTAACTCCCGGCTTTCGCTTACCTGCCCGGTTTGCAGGAGTGAGCAGGAGTTGACCGATCATGATCACGATCACTTTCCCTGATGGTGCCAATCGCAGTTTCGAGGCAGGCATCACAGGTCTCGATATCGCCAGGAGCATTTCACCCTCGCTCGCCAAACGCACAATTGCGATGGTGCTCGACGGCGTTGTGAGCGATCTGGCCGATCCGATTGCACGGGACTCCCGAATCGAATTGATCGGCCGCAACGATCCGCGCGCGCTCGAACTGATCCGGCATGATTGCGCTCATGTGCTCGCCGAGGCGGTTCAGTCGCTCTGGCCCGGAACACAGGTGACCATCGGCCCGGTGATCGAAAACGGCTTCTATTATGATTTCTACCGCGTCGAGCCGTTCACGCCGGATGATTTCCCCGCGATCGAGGCCGAAATGCGGAAAATTATCGCGCGCGACAAGCCCTTCACAAAGGAAATCTGGAAGCGCGAGGATATTCGCAGCCTGTTCGAGACCATGGGCGAAGCGTTCAAGGTCGAGTTGGTCGATGCGATCCCGCCAGGCGAGGATTTGAAAGTCTATCGGCAGGGGGACTGGTTCGATCTCTGCCGAGGCCCGCATATGACCTCGACGGGTAAAATCGGCGATGCGTTCAAGCTGATGAAGGTGGCCGGAGCCTATTGGCGCGGCGACAGCAATAATCCGATGCTGACGCGCATTTATGCGACGGCGTTTGCCACGAAAGATGCACTCGACGCCTATCTCCACCAGTTGGAAGAGGCGGAAAAGCGCGATCATCGCCGTCTCGGACGCGAGATGGACCTGTTCCATTTTCAGGAGGAGGGGCCGGGCACGGTGTTCTGGCATCCCAAGGGCTGGACATTGTTTCAGTCCCTGATCTCGTATATGCGCCGCAGGCTCGACAAGCTCGGCTATGACGAGGTCAATGCACCGCAATTGCTCGACAAATCGCTGTGGGAGACGTCCGGTCACTGGGGCTGGTATCAGGAGAACATGTTCGCGGTGAAATCCGCCTACGCCTTCATGAACCCCGACGACAAAGATGCGGAACACCGTGTGTTTGCGATCAAGCCGATGAATTGCCCGGGCCATGTCCAGATTTTCAAGAACGGATTGAAATCCTACCGTGATCTGCCCTTGCGGCTGGCAGAATTTGGCGCTGTTCACCGCTACGAGCCGTCAGGCGCGCTGCATGGATTGATGCGCGTACGCGGGTTCACGCAGGATGACGCGCATATTTTCTGCACCGACGCGCAGATGGAGGCGGAGTGCCTCGCGATCAATGATCTGATCCTGACCACTTACAAGGATTTCGGGTTCGACAAGATCGTCGTGAAACTCTCCACACGTCCTGAAAAACGCGTCGGCAGCGATGCGCTCTGGGATCGTGCCGAGGAAGTCATGAACCGGGTGCTCAAACAGATTGCCGAACAATCGGGTGGACTGATCGAAACCATGATCAATCCGGGCGAGGGCGCGTTTTACGGGCCGAAATTCGAATATGTGTTGCGCGACGCGATCGGGCGTGACTGGCAATGCGGCACGACGCAGGTGGATTTCAACCTGCCCGAGCGGTTTGGCGCGTTCTATATTGACGAGACGGGCGCGAAAACCACGCCGGTGATGATCCACCGCGCGATTTGCGGCTCGATGGAGCGGTTCACCGGTATTCTGATCGAGCATTTTGCCGGCCATTTCCCGCTCTGGCTCGCGCCCGTTCAGGCAATCGTCTGCACGATCACGCAGGATGGCGATGACTATGCCGCCGAGGTATTGGCAGCGCTGAAACAGGCTGGCCTTAAGGCCAATGCCGATCTGAGGAATGAAAAGATCACCTATAAAGTCCGCGAACATTCTCTGAGCAAGACGCCGGCCTTGCTGGTTGTCGGGCGCAAGGAGGCGACGGAACGCACTGTTTCAATCCGCCGATTCGGGTCACAGGACCAGACCATGATGTCGCTCGATGACGCTGTGGCCATGCTCGTCAAAGAGGCGACCCCGCCCGACATGAGGTGATTCGCGTCACCCGTCTCAATCGACCGGTATCACCGACACGGAGCGGTGACTAGTGATTCGCTGTGATTCGGTCATCCGATACCAGCATCGCGGTCAAATTTCGGTTTCGGTGCCGATTACCATTAATTTTTACACATCGAAAATGTATCAAACATACTAAATAATAAATTAAAAACATTTAATATAATTTAGAATTAATATTCAATTTTAAGTTGTATAGAAG
>JBJTDR010000028.1:0-63008 GCA_046092445.1 Hyphomicrobiales bacterium
GGTATATATTGGGATAGATTTTTTGTTATTCTCATATCAGCTTCTTCGATTATTTTTCCGGTTATGTATGGAATATCTAGTGTTATAGCTTCCTTCAGCGGAATCCAGATGATTTTTGTAAATTCAGTATTCATATCGGGAATAATATCCATCGAATGTCCCACATCCATGACATCGGCGAGGAAAAAGCGGGTATCAAATCGTTTGGGGTAATCCGGTGGTGTGACGGCGCGAGCAACAAAGTGCAGGCAGTCTAGGCACGGAAATATACCGAATTTAAAAAAATTTTCCCAGCTAGTATTTGGAATTGACGGCGGCGAAACAGTATCTCTCTTTCCGAGCATTAGTCCGGTTTCCTCGAATGTTTCCCTGATCGCAGCCAGAGCAAATGATCGTGCCTTGATCGGACTGGGGTTTCGTGTTCGCTTCAGCAGCTGCTTCTCGACAACGGAGTTGAGTTTACTGTCAATTGCAACTTTCCTGTCAGAAATTTCCACTCGTCCGCCGGGAAACACATATTTGTTTGGCATGAATGAATGACGACTATTGCGCTTTCCCATCAAAACGGTCGGAGGCGCTTCTTTAAAATTCACGAGCAGAAGAGTTGCCGCGTCGAATGGAATTGAACGTTTTGTCGCGTTATCGAACGAGGAGGTGCGGTATTCATTCATGAATGAATATTATCCTTAATTGGTCGGTCTACAGTGCTTAGATTGGTGGGGCTTTGACCAAATCCATGCATTCTCAGAGCCCACTGCAGTCCGACAATCGCGCCCTTAACCGGTTGTAATATCAAGAGCGAAAAAAACACCGTAAGAGTAGGCCAAAACAAAATATGGAGTCCGATTGGCCAGTTTGAATGGGACTCTACTGCCATCAATAATCCTACAATGATGTGTCCAACGATAAAGAGCACGACGTAGGCCGGTAAATCGTCCGCCCGATGGTGGGATAGTACCTCATCGCACACCTCGCATCGCGGATTTATCTTGAGATATGATTTGAATAGACGGCCAATTCCACATTTTGGGCAATTTGCCAGTAAACCTCGTTTGATTGATGTTCTCAGATTTCTCATCTCGCTAAATTTTCTTTTTGAACACTCCATTGAATACCAACTTTCCAATTTATTGCCTCAATACTCATGTGGTCGTCGAATTTTCTTTCTTTTCCGTGAACGTTTGGATATTCCTTCTCGGAAGGAAGAGTCATCTTGATATCTTAACACCGATAAAAGCTCGAATCTCAGTGCTCCTGCAATTGGTGAAGCCTCCAACAGCTTCACCTTTACTTCGTCGCCTAATCTAAATGTTTCCGAGGTACGCTGGCCAACGAGAGCATGTTTAGCTTCGTCAAATTTATAAAAATCCTTGCCGATTGTTGAAGCTGGCACAAAACCGTCGGCCCCGCTTTCTTTGAGTTTTACGAAAAGACCGGATCGCGTTACACCTGAAATTCTTCCGAAAAATGACGCGCCGACCCTGTTCGAAAGGTAATGCGCTATCAGACGGTCAATTGTCTCCCGCTCTGCCGAAATCGACCGACGCTCTGCTGCCGACAATGTTGCGGCCAGTTCTGCCAGTTTCGGAATTACGTCGTTTTGAAGTCCGTCGGAACCAAGTTTTAGTGCTCGTATCAGGGCGCG
This sequence comes from Hyphomicrobiales bacterium, assembly GCA_046092445.1. Taxonomy (GTDB): domain Bacteria; phylum Pseudomonadota; class Alphaproteobacteria; order Rhizobiales; family Beijerinckiaceae; genus CAIUPE01. The sequence continues at coordinate 1,646 of JBJTDR010000028.1, forward strand.
ATGAGCAATAATATCCGAATAACGCCGAATTGGTGACGTGAAATGCGTATAGCGTGAAAGATTTAGCCCGAAATGCCCATAATTTTCGCTCGAATACTGTGCTTGTGCTTGGGACCTCAACGCCACATCGTTGATGAACGCCTGATGTGGTGATCCATTGATCTTTGATAGTACCTTATTGAAAAAACTAGGATCTACTGCTTCCCCTAGTGTCATTTTGACCCCGATCGAGGCCAGAACTTCCTTGAAATTCCTTAATTTTTCGGAGGAGGGTTCGTCATGGACTCGATAAATGAATGGGACTTGGCGATGTTCAAGCTCCTCTGCAGCGGCGACATTTGCCATGATCATAAAATCTTCGATGAGACGATGGGCATCAAGTCGAGCAGGAGTATAAACGGAATCAACGCTCCCATCAGCCTTCAATTTCAACTTTTTCTCGGGAAGATCGAGTTCGAGTGGCGCTCTTCGGTTTCTCTCACCCAATTGCAGTGACCAAGCATTCCATAGGTGTTTCAGGATTTTTTCGATTGATGGTGTATCCGCGTCCAACGAATTGCCGTCGATTAGAGATTGTGCCCTGCCATAGGAGAGTTTTGCAACAGAGCGTATGAGTATTCGATGAAAACTATGCTTTCTCTTTTGTCCGTCCGCTCCAATTATGATCTTGACGGCTAACGCTGGTCGATCTTCATTTGGCTTCAATGAGCATAGATCGTTCGATATTCTGTCGGGTAGCATCGGTACAACGCGGTCGGGGAAGTATACCGAATTTCCTCGCTCGAGTGCCTCACGATCCAGCGCGGACCCCTGGGTGATATAGGAGGAGACATCGGCGATCGCGATAGTGACAACATAGCCACCGGCGTTTTCGGGATCCATGTCGTGGATCGCATGGACCGCGTCATCATGGTCCTTGGCGTCCTCGGGATCAATTGTGACAAAAGGTATTGACCGCCAGTCTTCACGCTTCATGCCGAGCCCGATTTCCATCATCGCCGTCGGGGCAGCCTCAGCCTCGGCAAGCGCAGCGAGAGAGAACTGATCCGGAATTCCATGAATATTCAACGCAATGATACTTACAGACTTTTCAGACGCCAAAGGGCCAACAACTTCAATAATCTTCGCGGAATACAAGCCGAATTGACCGCCTTTTGTCAGACTTGCGATGACCAGATCGTTGTCCGATGCGGTGCCTTCGTCGCCGTCCCTGACGATGATTTTCCGGTCCAGTCCCTTTTTCTCGACCGGCAAGATGGTTCCGCTTCGTTGATCTTTATTATATTTGTAGACTCCGACAATTTTTGTTTGTTTTTTTTCAAAAATTTTTATGATTCGTCCAGAATTAAAAGGTGTCTTATTCGTATTTGTTGTATCCATTCGAATAAGTACTACGTCTCCAATTCTTGCTGACGAATTTTTTGAATGTCCTTTATTTTTCGAGGATATGTGAATATTTGGAATCGAGCCGTCACGTTCAATTTCCCATTCCGAGGGGACAACGACAAAGTCGCCACGATGGTCGATCCCAATGATGTTTGCGAGTACCATGGGCGAAAGCGCGCCGGGGCGGTGGAGCGTCCTGCCTCTCCGCGTCACTGCCTTTTCGATCTCGAGTTCCTTCAAAACAGCTTTGAGTCCAATTCGAGAATTTCCTTTTATATCAAACGCTTTAGCAATTTCCCGCTTCCCTATTCTGCCTGGGCGCGAGGGCCCAGAGTTTTGACTTTTGATGAAATCCAGAATCGCTTCCTTCGAGGGAAGAGTGCTCGAGCCGTGTACGTTGCTTCGCTTATTCGCCATGTGAGATTTTGACTCCAACGACGGATCCCGGATGCTGTGTGGCATGCCCCGGATCAATTGGGAAACGATGATTTGCGGGGACTGCATCTTTGACCGAGAGGCGGTCGCTCGCGTTCAATCAAAGGCACTGACCGGCGCTTTCCGGCATATCGGACACGAGTTGGTAATTCCAGTTTCGGGATTGGTACAACGGGGGTCTATTGCCGGCAATACGTCCACGAATGACCACGATTGGAACCAGTGAAGCACGGAACGTTGGTATTGGGCATGTTTTGTCAGATGTTTGAGTTGTAAATGGCCATTGAACTGGAACAGAATTGGACATGCTGCCGATTATGTGACCCGACGACGAAATCCGAATGTGAAGGCTGTGCTGGTTGTGGACTTTTTGTCACAACGGGGATGCTTGCACCCGCGGAACCATCTGTGATCGTGGTTTCGCATCTTTTGGAGTTGCAACGTGGCGTGCGGATGATCGCGTACACCTTGGAAAGCTTCTGGAAGCTGTTTATGACGTCTGTGTTCTCAACCCCTATTCTCGAGTCGAGCAAGCACATGCAGCGGTTTCTCAACGAGTTTTCGTTTCGCTCGAACCATCGGAAGATGCAGAACGCGATGTTCGATCTTCTGATTTCTCGGATTTGATTAGGCGAGAAAGGGACTCGTCCAACTCAATAGGGTTAGCGGGGCCTTTGCCTCTAACTTGCTCCTGAGAAATAAATTCCTCAAGGCGTCCAGAAGCTTGCGCGTCTGCTAACGATAAGAAGCTGTGACTCTTGACGGATTCGATCATTGGCGTATCCTTCAAACCAGTAGGGACCGACATGCTACCCATGCTGGCCTCTAAGGCGAGCCGCCAGATTAGCGGCTCATTGATCCGTTAATCTCCTTGTCGTGAACCACACAACGCGCCTCCTTTCTGCCTACCAGCAATAAGGTGTGCCACTTGGCCTCCAGTGATGAGCTAACATCACCAGAGGCGGTTTCTGGTGAGTCTTGTGGCTCCCCATTCTCATTCAAAGAGGGCGCGCACCTCTTTTTGATCCCAATCCTTCGGGGGGGGAGCCTTTTCAAGCATTTCCCTGCCCGAGTCAGTTATTGCCAAGAACCCATCAGAGCCGCTTACCATATCTCCGAGCGAAACAGCCTCTCTTAGAACCTCGCGCATATACTTGGCGTCAATTTCTGTGGAGCTAGTGCGTTTATAAATCTCGTCTTTAGTCTCCGCTCCGTTGGCAACAAGCTGATAAATAATCCTCTTTTGCAGGCCAAGCCTAAAGCGGCGTTGTCCGCTGGCATGAGCGGCGGCCTCCTCATCGGCAACCGCGTCAGCGCGCGGGGGGGGTGCTGCGACAGGCGAGCGAACGGCATCAAGGGCCATACGAAGCCCATCCAGCTTTGCTAGGTCGTATTTGAGCTCTTGAGCAAGGCTTTCGTACTGCACTTTTTTGCGAGCGTATGCAGCCTCTGCCGTAGCCACAAGAGACGCAAGTTGTTCAATTACCATTACTGGCCTCCATAAGCATGAGCCTAACTAGCATCTTAATCGCTTACCGTCAATCCTTAGTGTTGCCGCCGCTGTAATTAGCGGGGGACGACCGATAACTTGTATCAAGGGGATAATCCCCTTCTACTTTACGCAGTCTATTAATCGCGGGCACGAGATCGTCATAATCTCTTGCCAAAATCCCTATGCACTTGTATTCGACAGCAATTCTGGCGTGCGAAAGAAAGTGTTGATTGGCTTAGATAACTGGGTAGTTAGTGATCGAGTCTTCGGCCCTAAAGGTTAAGGCAATCATTTTTCATTGGCGACTGACGAGTTCCGTGGAATTTCTTTCGTTGCTGCGTTGATGGACCCTTTAGCGCCGTTAGCCACCGCAAGTATGCCTGAGTGTGCATCTGCTTCGAAGTTGTATCAATAGCTAGAGCGACAACAGGAAAATTCAGATCAGATAGTCGCTAGCGTTCTGTCCGGCTAGAGCCAGATCACGAGCGCAGGCGTCTATCATTCTTGACGCCCATTGCGTCCATTTCTTTGAATATCTGCAGGATGCTACTTTTTCGGTGACAGTAAACTGAATTTCGGATTTTGAATCCGCCGCCAATTTGGGTATGTTGATCGGGTTGCTCAATAATGGACAGAGGCCTCATGCCATCCGCGATCGACCGTCTGCTGACTGTTCAGGAATTCAAGGAGCGGGCGAAGCGCCGTGTTCCGAAGATGTTTTTCGATTATGCCGACTCAGGAAGCTGGACGGAGACGACGTATCGCGAGAATGAAAGTGACTTTCAGAAAATTGCACTTCGTCAACGCGTGGCCGTCAATATGGAAAGTCGGTCGCTGAAGACCGAGATGGCGGGCCAGTCCGTCAGCATGCCCGTCGCTTTGGCACCGACGGGTCTGACCGGGATGCAGATTGCTGACGGTGAAATCAAAGCAGCGAAGGCCGCAGAGAAGTTTGGCGTTCCCTTTACACTCTCGACTATGAGTATCTGTTCGATTGAAGATGTTGCGCGCGAGACGAGTTCGCCTTTCTGGTTTCAGCTTTATGTGATGCGCGACCGGGGTTTCATCGAGCGGCTGATCGACCGGGCGAAAGCCGCAAAATGCTCGGCACTCGTTTTGACGATGGATCTACAGATTTTGGGCCAGAGGCATAAAGACATTCGGAACGGTCTCTCGGCTCCGCCAAAGTTTACCGCCAAGCATGTATGGCAGATGGCGAGCCGACCAAGCTGGGCGCTCGGGATGCTCGGAACGAAGCGGCGTTCATTCGGAAATCTGGTCGGCCATGTGGATAATTTGGGCGACCTTCGTCAGTTGTCGGCGTGGACGAGTTCGCAATTCGATCCGACACTTTCGTGGACGGATATTGCCTGGGTGAAAAAGCGGTTCGGGGGCACGGTTATTGTCAAAGGTATCCTTGATGCCGAGGATGCCCAGCTGGCTGTTGCCCACGGTGCGGATGCCATCATCGTTTCCAATCATGGCGGTAGACAGCTTGACGGGGCGCCTTCATCCATTCGCGTATTGCCGGAGATTGTCGACGCCGTCGGGAGCAAGACGGAAATCCATTTGGATGGCGGAATTCGATCCGGGCAGGATGTTCTAAAGGCCGTAGCCCTGGGCGCGAAATCGACCTATATCGGGCGGGCATTTCTTTATGGGCTCGGTGCTGGCGGGGAAGCCGGCGTGACGAGAGTCCTCGAGATTATCCGCAAGGAGATGGATATCACGATGGCGCTCTGCGGAGAACGCGATATCCGGAATATCGGCGCGCATACGATTTATCAGAACAAGCTGGTTAACTGAATTTCCGGGTGATTGTGCTCACCCGGAAATCTGTTCATCCTCTTAGAGGTAATAGTCGAATTCCCTGCTCAGCGGTTCTGAAAAGAGTTCTGTAAACTCTCCAAGTTTGATTTCCCGGTAGAGCTTTGGAAAGTCGGGCGGGAAGTAGTTTTTCAAAATCTTCGCTTGTGCCAGAGCATCGAGTGACGCCAAGAAATGCGGTGCCATTTTGGCAGTTTTGGTTGGCACGGGAATGCTGTCTGCATTCTTCCCGTCAATCGGCTCTGTCGGCACGAGTTTGTTCATCACGCCGTGATCAATGCCTGCGAGGATCGCGGCGAGAGCGAGATGCGGCGAGGCGTCAGCGCCTGCCACTCTATGTTCGATGCGGCGCGATTGGCCGTCTCCGAATGGAACACGGAAGGCGACAGACCGATTATTATGCCCCCAGTGACCATTGATCGGCACAAAGTTGTTCGGCTTGAAGCGCCGAAATGCGCTGAAATTGGCGGCGAAAATTCCGAGAGCCTCTGAAAGGGTTGATTGGAGACCAGCGACGGCTGATCGCAATGTGTCGGTTCCGTTGGCGGCAGAGAAGATATTTCTGCCGTCTTTGTCCATGAGGCTCACATGAACATGCATGCCGCTTCCGGGCTGGTCCATGTAGGGCTTGGCCATGAATGTCACGTCATCGCCGCGCGCTCGCGCGACGCCACGGATGATGCGCTTCAGGAGCGTTGCGTGGTCGGCTGCGAGGAGGGGGTCAGCAACGTGTTTCAAATTGATCTCGAACTGGCCCAAACCGTATTCAGCGACAGCCGTTGACGCCGGTATTCCTTGGGCACGCGCCGCCGAGTCGATCGCCAGAATGAAATCACTATAGTCTTCGAGTTGTTCGACACTCAAATTCGCGGGTGCGCGAGGCGGGCCGTTTGTGCGGGAAAGTTTTGCAGGACGGATTTTTCCGTCTTCCGTGCGCTCGGAGTCGATCAAATAGAATTCAAGTTCGCAGGCAACAGTTGGATATAATCCGTTGGCATTCAAACGCGTTACGACACCGGTCAATACTTTTCTAGGATCAAACCACAGTTGATCTCCGGTTTCTGCGTGACGCATATCGAGGAGACATTGGGCGGTTGGAGATTGCGCCCAAGGAACCGGAGCAAATGTCCCCGGTATAACACGTCCTACAGCGTCCGGATCGCCGTCCGAGCCTCCAATGCCAAGAGCATTTGTGCCGTGCCCGTGAACATCGAGCACGGCGGCACACGCTGAAAAGGTAACGCCGGAATTCAAGATGCGCCTGATATCCGCAACCGGTTCCCGCTTTCCATAAAGCTGGCCCGAGATACCGACCATAAAGGTGTCGATAAAGGCTGTCTCGGGATGACCACGCAGGAATTCTTCCCACTCATTATGTGGGTTAGCGGCTTCAAATGCCATTTTCTTTCTCCGATTTGAGTTTTTAGATGATGAAAGGTTTCGCTATTCGACGATTGCGTAGATTTTTCGCACGGGTTCGGTCGTTTCCCAGATGCCTTGAAAGCCCCGGGGAATAACGAAGGATTGACCAGCTTCGAATTCCAGAATGCTGCCATCGTCGCCGCGTAATTTCCCCGAGCCGGACAAGATGGTGCAGAGCTCGTCTTCCGTGTATGAGACACGCCAAGCGCCGATATCGGACGCCCATTGGCCGACATAGAACCCGCGCTCTTGGTTCTCATAGGACGGCAGGATGCCTGTCAAAGGCGTGCCGGAAACAATTTTATCTGGCGAGACGGGCGTGTCTTTTGCGAGTGCCAAAGATGTCGGAATCGTGAAAGGCTTTTGCGCAGTCATCTTGTATCTTCTCTTTAAGGTATGATCTTCAGGATGTCGTCTGAGCCAATCGTTCGGCTCTTTCCCGCTCGACTTCCTGACGCTTTGTCATGATTGACGCGATGATGACGGTGACTGTGACGACGGCCACCATCATTGAACAGACAGCGTTGATTTCAGGTTTTACGCCAAGTCGGACATCCGAATAGATTTTCATGGGAAGCGTTGTGGCACCGGGGCCGGTTGTGAAGCTCGCAATGACAAGATCATCGAGCGATAATGTGAAGGCGAGCATCCAACTGGAAATCACAGCGGGAAGGATCAATGGGAGCGTGATACGAAAAAACGTCATGAAGGGCGTGCAACCAAGATCGAGCGCCGCCTCTTCGATGCTTCTGTCAAAACTGACAAGCCGCGACTGAACGACAACGGCGACGAAGCACATGGTGAATGTAATGTGTGCGAGCACGATGGTCCAGAAGCCCCGATCCACATTGATCGAGACGAAGAGCAGGAGAAGTGACAGGCCGGTGATCACTTCCGGCATGACAAGCGGCGCATACACCATTCCCGAAAAAAGGGTGCGCCCTGCAAACCGCCCGTGTCTTGCGAGGGCTAAAGCCGCCATTGTGCCGAGAACGGTCGCGACCGATGCCGAAAGCACGGCCACCTGAAGTGTAATCCATGCTGCGTCCAGCAATTGCTGGTTGGAAAAAACAGAGACATACCATTTGGTTGACCACCCGCCCCATACGGCGACGCTTCGCCCGGCATTGAACGAATAGAGGATGAGAAGCAGGATCGGGAGATACAGAAAGGCAAAGCCGGCTGTCAGCGATACGGCATTGAAAGTGCTAAACCGTTTCATTGCCCAGCCTCTTGTTGCTTTGCCTGATTGTTCTGGAAAATCATGATCGGGATCATGAGAACAATGAGGAGGGCGATAGCAACTGCAGAGGCTGCCGGCCAGTCTCGGTTATTGAAAAACTCCTCCCACATCGTCTTGCCGATCATGACAGTATCGGACCCGCCAAGAAGATCGGGGATGACAAACTCGCCGACAGCGGGGATGAAAACAAGGAAACAGCCTGCGATAACGCCCGGGAGAGAGAGGGGAAATGTCACTTTCCAAAACGCCTGAATATTGGTGCAGCCGAGATCTTTGGCGGCTTCAATCAGGCTTTCGTCCATTTTTTCGAGTGAAGAATAGAGCGGCAAGACCATGAAAGGCAGGTAGGAGTAGATGATTCCGATGTAAACAGCGGCGTCGGTTGACAGAATGAGGAGGGGCTCGTCGATGATCCCGATAGAAATGAGCATCGAATTGAGCAAACCCGCCTCCGAAAGAATCGCGATCCATGCGTAGACGCGGATCAGGAAACTCGTCCAGAACGGCAAGATGACCAGCATCACCAGAGTCGGACGCCATGATTTCGGGGCGCGCGCCATGCCGTAAGCGAGTGGGTACGCGATGAAGAGCATCATTATTGTTGATGAACCAGCGATCCAGAGGCTCGAGAGATACGAGCTCACATAGATTGAGTGTTCGAACAGCCGGAGGTAATTCGCCGATGTGAATTCGGCCAGCCGCGCAAACGTCTCACTCCAGCCGTCGACAAAAAGGTCGAAGGTGGGAGAGTAGGGCGGTTGAGCGATCTCAGGCGACGAGAGGGAGATTTTGAAGACGATGATGAACGGGATGAAAAAGAAAACGAGCATCCACAGATAGGGAATGGCCCGAACAATCCAGCGATGGTTGGTGCTTGTCATCGCCTCTGCCTCATCTGGTCAGCACAATACCGCTGTCGGGCGTCCAGGTGAGAAAGACCTTGTCTTCCCAGCTGATAGGGCGTTCGACGATTCGGCGGGTATTTGTGATGGATGCGCGCATTGTTCCGCCGCCATCAAGCCGGACGTGATAAACGGAAACGTCACCGACGTAACCGATATCCCAGACTGTGCCGGTCACGGTGTTGATGTTCGGGTTTTCGGGCGGGGAGAGGCCGATTGATACTTTTTCAGGACGAAGGGCAAACCATGCTGTATCGCCATTTTTAGCTGGGCTCTCGCCTGACGCCTCGATCATGCCGCCGGTCATGTCGCTGCCGAGGATGATTTTTCCACGATCGTTCTTTTCGACGCGGCCCTCAATCAGATTGATGTCGCCGATAAAGTCGGCGACATATTTTGACACTGGCTGCTCGTAAAGCTCGGCGGGAGGGGAAATCTGGACGAATTGACCCTTATCCATAACGGCGATCCGGTCCGCCATGGTCATGGCTTCGTCCTGATCGTGCGTGACGATGACGAATGTCATGCCGAGGGTCATCTGGAGATCCAGCAGTTCGAACTGGGTTTCCTCACGCAGTTTTTTGTCGAGCGCGCCGAGCGGTTCGTCCAGCAGAAGTACTTTTGGACGCTTCGCGATCGCGCGGGCGAGGGCGACGCGTTGGCGTTGTCCACCCGATAATTGGTGAGGCTTGCGCCGGGCGAAGCCTTCGAGCTTCACGAGCTTCAGCATTTCCGCGACGCGCGCCGTGATTTCACCTTTCGGGAGTTTCTCCATTTCCAGACCAAACGCGATATTCTTTTCAACTGTCATGTGCGGGAACAAGGCATAGGATTGGAACATCATGTTTACAGGCCGTTTATGTGGTGCAATGCCCGCGAGATCTTGACCGGCAATCGAAATTGAACCCGATGAGGGTGTTTCAAAGCCTGCCAACATGCGCATGAGGGTTGTCTTGCCGCAGCCGGACGGCCCGAGAAGCGCGAAGAATTCCCGCTCGAAAATGTCGAGTGATACGTTGTTGACGGCCGTGAAACTGCCAAAGACTTTTGAGACGTTCTCGATCCGGATCAGAGGTTTTGCAGACGGGTCGTCCCATGGCGCGAATTTCCGGCGTATTGGTCCAATTGATTTAGCTGCCATCACTGTCTTTCCGCGATCTTTGTCCGAGACACGCGAGGGCCGGCTTTCGCGCGCCGGCCCGGCTGTTCTATTTGCGCTTGATATCACGCCAGGCCTTTGTCGCGTCCCGTTGTGCTTTCTGGTCGAGCGGGAGGACGATGAACAGTTTCGACATTGTAGCGTCGTCGGGGAACGTCCCGCGATCATCCAGAATGGCCTTTTCGATGAATTGCTGCGACGTGATATTTCCGTTCGGGTACTGGATATAGTTCGATGCCTTTGCCGCGACTTCCGGGCGCATCATGTAGTTGATGAAGGCATACGCCTCATCGATATTCTCCGAGTCCTTCGGAATGGCGAAATTGTCGAAGAACATGCCGGCGCCTTCTTTCGGGATCACGTAGCCGACTTCGACTTTTTTCTTGGGATCTTTGACGGTCTGGTTCTTCTCTTCAGCGCGGCTCGCGGCCTGTTTAATGTCGCCGGACCAACCGATCACGAGACACGCATCCCCATTGGCAAGCGCGTTGATATATTCGGACGAGTGGAATTTCTTGATGAAGGGGCGGACCTTTTTTAGAAGCTCGGCCGCGGCCTTGAAATCTTCCGGGTCACGGGAATTGGGGTCTTTGCCCAAATAGTTGAGCGCTGCCGGAATGACTTCATCGGGAGCATCGAGGACCATGATGCCGCAATCTTTGAATTTCGAGGCAATGGCGGGATCAAAAATCAGTTTCCAGGAGTCAAGTGGAGCATCCGGCATCCGGTCTTTGATTTTGTTGATATTGTAGCCGATCCCCGTTGTTCCCCACATGTAATTGACGGCATATTCATTACCCGGATCATACATCGCAAGCCGCTTGGCAACGTCGGGCCAGACATGGGAGAGGTTGGGGATTTTGGACTTGTCCAGCTTGAGAAAGACGCCCGCCTGAATTTGGCGGCCAATAAAGTTGCCCGACGGAACGACGACATCATAGCCTGTTTTGCCAGCGAGAAGCTTTGTTTCCAGCAAGTCGTTCGAGTCGAAAACGTCGTATTTGACCTTGATTCCCGTCTCTTTCGTGAAGTCTTCGAGGATGGTCGGGTCGATGTAATCCGACCAGTTGAAGACATTGACCGTCTTCTCCTGGGCTGTCACGTGGAACGGGACAATTCCAGCAATTGCCGCAAACATGACTGCGGCGACACGACATTTCATCATTTTCTCCCTCATAATCATATCCGTTTCTTTCGCGCACTCAAAAGTAACACGCCTGAACGGAAGTATGGCAACAAACAATCGACGACTCAACCACTCCAGCGCGAGAATCTTCCGTTTCCTGAGCCCTCCGCCAAACGACAGGCTACGTAAGGCCGCCTTATCGGCGCATATTCAAATCTTTCGGGAGACCGACCCGTGAACGCCAGACTTGCAAAGCACTTAAAATGTGATCACAATCATCGGGATGTGTCAATCGCAGGTGCGCGTGAATTTCGTGGTGCCAAGCGGCGTGGGAAGAAACTCCGGGATGGTAAGAAGTGACTTTGGAAACGGTGGCCGGGGCGTGAGCGGCGAGCACAAGCCCTTAAGTCTTTCGGAAGTCGGAAACCACCGCGGGATCGCAAAGATTGTCGAGTCGTCGGCCGTCTCCGCGGAAAATGACCGGAGCACCGAGTTTCTTCCGAAACACTGGCAGGTCTATGACACGCTAAAAGAGGAATTGATTACGGGCCGGATTGTGCCGGGACGCGGCGTGACGCTGAGAGGGCTGGCCTCCTCGCTTGGTGTCTCGCCCATGCCTGTCAGGGAAGCGATAAGACGGATTGCTGCAGAGGGCGGGCTGGTAGTCGGGGCGAACCGGCGTGTCTACGTGCCAGCAATGACGACGGAGCGATTTGACGAACTGGTTCGCGTGCGATCGATTCTGGAACCGGAGATTGCTGCTTTGGCACTCCCTTTCATTGATTCCCTTCGCATTGGGCGTCTTCGAAAGACGGACGACGCCATTGAAACGGCTTTGAAGCTTGGGGATGCGGAACGGTATATGCAGGAGAACTTCCGATTTCACTTCGAGATTTATACGGCGGCGCCCTCTGAAGTCCTGATGCCGATGATCGAGAGCCTCTGGCTGCGTTTCGGGCCCTTCATGCGTTCGGTTTATGGGCTGATGGGGACTGCTAATCTGGTTGACCAGCATCAACGCGCGATCCATGCGATCGAGTCGGGGAATGAGACTGAGCTTCGCGCAGCAATAAGGGCGGATATTCTGGACGGAATGAATATGATCGGGTCGGTGGTTCTGGGGAACAAGTGAGTGTCCTGAAGGTCGAGACCGTGATCTGATTTTGAAAAAAGCCGAACTACGCCAATAGTTTCAATGTTTTTTTGCAGCACACCGATGGCTCACGCCTGAAAGGACCTAATCTGATTTAGGAAGACCTGTGGTCCAGTCGGGGTGCCCAATTGAGATTGCCGCACTCGCGCCGCAATTACGATCGGGTTATGTGCTGCCGTGTTGAGTACGAGTTGACACTTTTCAACGGGTTTGCAAAAATGTGATCACAATTTTTGTGCGTGCAACTATTCGGTTATTTTGGTGGTCCGGGTTTGATGATGGAAAAGAAAGTTCAGTTGAAGGGGAATGAGCGCCGGGGCGTTGGTCGTGCCGAGCAGGCCGGTTCGTGGCTGGAGGAGCGCGGTCTCGAAGATATCGAGTGCATAGTTCCGGACATGGCGGGTGTTGCCCGCGGCAAGATGATGCCGGTCAGCAAGTTCGTTGCGGCGCCAAAGATGGCGCTGCCCGGATCGATCTTTCTTCAGACGATCACCGGTGAATATCCCGATTATGATGAAGGCGTTGCCTTTGATCCAGCTGACGGCGATATCTATCTGATGCCGGACTATTCGACATTGTCCGTCGTGCCATGGGCATCGGACCCGACTGCGCAGGTGATTCATGATGCATTTCATCAGGATGGCCGGTCCGTCGAGATTGCGCCGCGGCAAGTGCTGAGACGCATCGTCGACCTTTACAAGAAGCGGGGGTGGCGTGCTGTGGTTGCGCCCGAACTGGAATTTTATTTTGTCGAGCGGAACCAGGATCCGGATTATCCGCTCAAGCCGCCGGTCGGCAGGTCGGGTAGGGCGGAAACGGGGCGGCAATCGTACTCGATGGCAGCCGTGAACGAATTCGACGATCTGTTTGACGATATTTATGATTTCTCGGAAAGCCAGGGTCTGGAGATAGACACTCTGATCCATGAAGAGGGTGCGGCGCAGATGGAGATCAATCTGCTCCATGGCGATCCTCTTGAACTTGCGGACCAGGTTTTTCTTTTCAAACGGACGATCCGCGAAGCCGCTCTGAACCACAATATGTATGCGACCTTCATGGCCAAACCCATTGCGAATGAACCGGGGTCGGCGATGCACATTCATCAGTCGATAGTCGATATCAAGACGGGACAGAACCTGTTTTCGACGGCTGACGGCAATCCCACACCGGAATTCTTCTCGTTTCTGGCGGGGCAGCAACGGTTTTTGCCGCATGTCATGTGCATCATGGCGCCTTACGTGAATTCCTATCGTCGTCTGATGCGGAAATCGGTTGCTCCAATCAATGTGCATTGGGGATATGACAACCGGACCGTCGGTCTCAGGGTACCTAACTCATCGTCGGCAGCGCGGCGGGTTGAAAACCGTATTCCATCCTCTGACGCGAACCCTTATCTGGCAATCGCCGCGTCTCTCGCTTGCGGTTATCTCGGTATGGTGAAGGGTTTGACGCCGGGAGAGCCGATCGAGGGGTCCGCTTATGATCTACCTTTCGGACTGCCGCGCGGATTGCTCGAGGCTGTCGCATTGTTCGAGAAATGTGATGAATTGACCGAGATTTTCGGCCAATCATTCGTCTCGACCTATCGAGCTATCAAACAGGCGGAATTTGAGACCTTCATGGGGGTGATCAGTCCGTGGGAGCGTGAATATCTCCTCTTGAATGTCTGACGCAACGGTAATCTTGCACGGACACCCGCTCTGCTATGGAGAGCCGGTTCTATCGTTGTAAACGGGGTACCCTATGACCGCATCGAATCGCTACCCGACTGCTGCACTTCGCGCGTCCGACACGCGCCATTACATGCACCCGTTCACGGATTACAAGGCGCTGGCCGCGGAAGGCAGTCGTATCATCGTCAAGGCCAGCGGGGTCTGGCTGGAGGATTCGGACGGCAAAAACTATCTCGACGGAATGGCGGGTCTCTGGTGCTCGAATGTCGGCCATGGCCGCGAAGAGATTGCGGTCGCAGTTTACGAACAGATGAAGGAGCTGGCCTACTATAATTCCTTTTTCAAGACATCAAATCCGCCCGCTATCCTGCTTGCTGAAAAGCTCACCGAGCTCGCTCCACCTCATTTGAATCGTGTCTTTTTCTGCGGATCGGGTTCGGAAGCTAATGATACTGTCGTGCGGCTTGTGCGGCACTACTGGTCGTTACTCGGCAAGCCTGAAAAATCGGTGATTATTGCGCGTCAAAACGCCTATCATGGCTCGACCATGGCGGGTGCATCGCTCGGTGGAATGCAGCCGATGCATGCGCAGGGCGGGATGCCTATTCCGGGGATTGTCCATATTCCCCAGCCTTATTGGTTTGGTGAGGGTGGCGACATGACGCCGGAGGTTTTTGGCCTCTGGGCGGCGCGTCAGCTCGAGATCAAGATCGAGGAAATGGGACCGGACAAGATTGCGGCGTTTATCGCGGAACCGATCCAGGGCGCGGGCGGCGTGATCATTCCGCCATCGACCTATTGGCCCGAGGTGAAGCGGATTTGTGCCAAGTACGGTATTTTGCTCGTTGCTGATGAGGTGATTTGCGGGTTTGGCAGGACAGGGCGTTGGTTCGGATCGGAATATTACGGGATCGAGCCGGATTTGATGTCGATCGCCAAGGGATTGACGTCCGGCTATCTGCCAATGGGCGGATTGCTGGTGTCTGACCGGGTTGCGGATGTGATTATCGGGTTGGGGGATGACTTCAATCACGGGTACACCTATTCCGGCCATCCGAGTTGTGCCGCCGCCGCCTTGGCCAATCTGGCGATTATTGAACGGGAAAAGCTTGTCGAGCGCGTTTCAAGCGATATCGGGCCGTATTTCCAGAAACGATGGCTTGCGCTTGGCGAGCATCCTCTTGTCGGCGAAGCGCGGATGGTGGGGTTAATCGGGGCTCTCGAACTTGTGCCGAACAAGCCATCACGGACCAAAAAATTCACGCCGGTTGGCAAGGTGGGGACGCTCTGCCGCGATATTTCTTTCAATAACGGGCTTGTCATGCGCGCGACGCGAGACACCATGATCATCTCGCCGCCATTGGTCATTTCGCACGATGAAGCGGACGAGTTGATCCGGCGTGCAAGAAAGACGCTCGACGAGACCTATGTGGCGCTCAGGAAAGACGGGCGTGTGAAGTGAGACTCCGAGACTGACAGAAGTGACATGAAGCAGGTTCAGCAGCCGCACACTTCCTCCAATTATGCGGCGACCGCCAAGGGGATGGTTTCGTGCCCGCCGCTGAGGGGAGATGTGCAGGCGGATGTTTGTATTGTTGGCGGGGGCTATACGGGCCTCTCGGCGGCGCTACATCTGGCGGAACGCGGGCGTTCGGTTGTTCTCATCGATGCCAACAAGATCGGGTGGGGAGCTTCGGGCCGCAATGGCGGACAATTGCATTCCGGCCAGAGGCGCGACCAGAGTACACTCGAGGAATGGTTCGGAAAAAACAGGGCGCACCAACTTTACGCGTTGGGGGAGGAAGCCAAGCGAACGGTCAAGGGTTTGATCGCTCGGCACACCATTGATTGCGACTGGCAGGACGGCCTCATTCATGCTCAGCATAAGGAACGTTATCTTGCCCCGATGATGAAAGAGGTTGAACTGCTTGAACGCGAATACGCGGTTTCAGATTTGTCCGTTTTGAACAGCGAGGAGATTGCGGTTGCACTCGGGACAAATAATTTTTTCGGAGGCTGGCGCGAGCAGTCGGCTGGGCATTTGCATCCGCTGAATTATGCGCTCGGCATTGCGCGCGCTGCGATGGGGGCTGGAGCAACGCTCCACGAGGATACGGCCGCGCTCCGTGTGATCGAAGGTAAACGGCCGAAAGTGGAGACGGCGTCCGGGACGATTTCGGCCGAAACGGTGATCTTGGCGTGCAACGGCTATCTTGACGGGCTGCACGCCGACACGGAAGCACGCGTAATGCCTATCCATAATTTCATTCTCGCCACGGAACCTTTGGGTGAGCGAGCGAAGACCCTGATCCCGGGACGTGAGGCGGCGTGCGATTCGCGTTTTGTGGTAAATTACTGGCGGCTATCAGCCGATAATCGCCTGATTTTCGGCGGCGGCGAGACGTATGGGCGCTCGTTTCCGGAAGATATCAAAGGATTTGTCCGCAAGCATATGTTGAAGCTTTACCCGAAACTGGCCGATGTCCAGATTGATTATGGCTGGGGTGGGACGCTTGCCGTGACGATGAAGCGGCTGCCCTATCTGCGGCGGCTGAGCCGGGGGTTTTATACGTCGGGCGGTTATTCGGGGCAGGGGATCGGGACGGCCACGTTTGCCGGCAAGATTTTGGCTGAAGCGATTTGCGGCGAGCAGGAACGGTTCGATGTGTTTGCGTCGTTGCCGAATACTCCGTTTCCGGGCGGAAAATTGTTCAGGTATCCGACGCTCGTGCTCGCCATGACGTGGTACGCGCTGCGCGACAGGCTTTGATACTGGCGGAACGTGGCGGCGTCCCGCACGGGTAACAGGTCAGGCGGGTTTTACTCCTGAGCAAGCCCTCTTCATCCGGTCGGCGATTCTGCGCGTCGGTATGGGGAATTCAAGGCTTCTTTGTGGCCAGCATCTGGAGATGGTGCTGTACGAAGGTCGAGCCGGCGATGGCCGTGATGTCGGCATGATCATAGGCGGGTGCGACCTCGACAATGTCCATGCCGCGCCAGTCAATATCGGCAATGCCGCGCTGGATCATCAGCGCCTCGGCGGATGAGAGACCGCCTGAGACGGGCGTGCCTGTGCCGGGTGCAAAGGCGGGATCGAGGACGTCGATATCGACGGTGAGATAGGCCGGGCCAGTGCCGACGCGCGCCTTGATGGCGTTGATGACGCCCGAAACGCCCAGTTCTTGGACCTTGTAGCCGTCAATGATCTCAATGCCGCAATCCTCGGGTGCAATGGTGCGAATTCCGATCTGGATCGAGCGATTTGTGTCGATCAGGCCTTCGCGGACGGCGCGGATGACGAAGCTGCCATGCGAGATTGTTTCCTCATCATCGTGCCATGTGTCCTGATGGGCGTCGAACTGGACGAGGGCGAGGGGCCCGTGTTTTGCGACATGGGCGCGGAGCAGGGGCAGGGTGATGTAATGATCGCCGCCAAGCGTGATCAAATGGGCGCCGGAGGCGAGGATTGTGCGCGCTTCCGTTTCGATGGCCGCAGGGACGGTGCGGAGTTTGGCATGGTTGATCGCGCAATCACCCCAGTCGATGACCGACATGTTCTCGAACGGATCGATGCCGGACGGGTATTGCGGATCGACATCGAAGATTGCGGAGGCGCGGCGGAGCGCTTGCGGTCCGAAGCGGGCGCCGGGGCGGTTCGAGGTGGCGCAATCGAAGGGGACGCCCCAGATGACGGCATCGACGCCGGCAAGATCGCGCGAATAACGCCGCCGCATGAACGAAAGCGCGCCGGAGAAGGTGGGTTCAATTGTTGACCCCACCTTGTTGCCGCGGAAGGCGTGATCCGTCTGATAGTAAGTGTCCTCGGCCATGATGATTGTGATTCTCCAAGAGCATAACGAAGATCATGAATGAAAAATCATAACGCTTTGTTTACTGCTTCAACCGGTCCGGGGTGACATCGTAGCCGGCGCATTCCTTGCGGATGCGGGCGCAGATGGCGAGGATCAGGCGATCAAGTTGCCCGGGTTTGCCGAGGGGCAGCGGGGTGTCGTCGATTTGGGTGATCTGGGTGACGAGACGGATACTGTTTGTGGTGAATACACAGTCGCCATGAAAAAGCTCGATCGGGGCCAGGCGTGTTTCAATTGGTCGGGAACCGGTTTCGTTTTTCATGGACATGACCAGACCGCGCATGACGCCTTTCAGGATGCCCTCGGAGGGGGCGGACGTCATGAACCGGTTTTTCTTCATCATGAAGATATTCGCCATTGTCGTACAGGCGATGCCGCCCTCTGTATTGAGAAACAGTGCGTCGTCGGCCCCCTGCATTTTCGCCTCCTGATGGGCGAGGATGTTCTCAAGGTAGTTGATCGATTTGATCGCAGACAGGGGCGAGGTCATGTTTCGGCGAATGTCGGAGATCATGAGTGTGCCAGCGCCGAAAGCGAGCGATGGATCCCAAGCGTAGCGGGATGCGAAGACGACGGGCTTGGCGTTCGAAGGGATCATGAGCCCGCGTTGACCCGGACCGCGGGTGACCGTGACACGGATCGTGCCCGGGGTCGATGGGTCGGCGCGTGCGAGGTCGGTGATCGCGCGATTGACATTGACCTGGTCGATATCGAGGCCAATCTGGTCTCCAGCCATGCAAAGGCGTTTGAGATGCGCATCGGCAAGGAAGGGAATACCGTTGAAACAGGGAAGCGTTTCAAACAGTCCGTCACCGAGGGTTAACCCCCGGTCTGCAAGGTCAAACAAGGCATTCGCGCCCTCCGAAATGCGTCCATCAATCCATAACATGTGTCAACCTTATCGAGCGAGGGCCAGAAAATTGGCAAGAAGCAGTTCTCCGTTGGGGGTAAGGATGGATTCAGGGTGGAACTGAACGCCATAGGTGGGATGCGTGGCATGGCGGAGGGCCATGATCTCGCCGCTATCGGAGCGGGCGATGACTTCGCTGGAAGGCGGGCAGGTAGACACGATGAGTGAGTGATAACGGCCCGCCATAAAGGGAGCAGGCAGATTGGCGAAAAGGCCCGTGGCATCATGATGGATGGCGGAGGCGATGCCGTGCATGGGTTCTGCTGCGCGGGTGATGACGGCGCCGAACGCCTGGCCGATGCATTGGTGGCCGAGGCAGATGCCGAGGATCGGGATTTTGCCGGAAAAAGCGTGGATAATATCGAGCGAGGCGCCTGCCTCGTTCGGGCTGCAGGGGCCGGGAGAGAGGATGATCGCGTCCGGCGCGAGGCCTGCGAGTTCATCGGTATTGATCGCGTCGTTGCGGCGCATGACGACGTCCTCGCCCAGCTCGCGGAAGGAACGGGCAATGTTGAAGACGAAGGAGTCGTAATTGTCGATAATCAGGATCATTAGGTATAGCGCATACAGTATCGCGCGCAGGGTGCGCAACCGTCACATGTGACAGGTATTTTCACGGAGAATGTGCCAAGAATGGCGGAATTTGAGTCTTGACCGAACAGTCATTTTCTGGACCGAACAGTCATTTTCTGGAGGGCGCGGTTGCTCCGAAGGCTTTGAATATGCGCTCAGCCTTGGTGAGCGTCTCATCATATTCGGCTTCGGGTTCCGAAAGGGCGGTGATCCCGCCACCAGCATGGAAGCGCGCCAGATGATTGTGGAAGGTGACTGTACGGATTGCGACGTTGAGATCTACTCTACCGTTGAACCCGAAGGCACCGATTGCGCCACAGTAGACGCCACGGGGTACGCGTTCGATCTCGCCGATGATTTCCATGGCCTTGATTTTCGGGGCTCCTGTGATGGAGCCGCCGGGGAAGGTTGCCTTGATCAGGTCGACGGCATCGAAAGTTTCGTCAAGCTGGGCTTCCACGACCGAGACAAGGTGATGGACATTCGCGTAGCTTTCGAGGCCGCACAGCATCGGAACCTTTACGCTGAAGGGTTTGGCAATACGGGATAGATCGTTTCGCAAAAGATCAACGATCATCGTGTTTTCTGCACGATTTTTGACAGATTGAAAGAGAGAGTTTGCAAGGTAGTTGTCCTCCTCCGGTTCATCGGACCGCTTCGATGTCCCTTTGATTGGGCGTGCCTCGATGCGACCACCGGCAAGCGTGATGAAGCGCTCCGGTGAATTGGAGGCGATGGCGACTTTCCCGAATTTCAGATAGGCCGCAAAGGTGGCTGGACTGGCGTTCCGCAAATTCCAATAAAAGGCGAAGGGATCGAAGTCGGTGGGGAGCGATGCTTCGAAGCGCTGGGCAATATTGGCCTGGAAAATATCACCGGAGAGGATGCGTTCGATCACGTCGCGGACTGCACTTTCGAAGGTCTGGCGCGTGAAATTGCCTGTCCAGTCGGTGACGGGGGGTGATGGAATTGGAGGTCTGGCAGGCTGTCCTATCAGGTCGATGAAGGTACCAAGACGGTCTCCGGCTCTTGCATGACGGGCAGCAGGGTCTGTTTCCGGAAAGCCTGAGGAGAGGATGAAGCTGCGATTTGCCGCGTGATCATGGGCGAAGACGACGTCGTAGAATGCCAGTACGAGGTCCGGCATGTCCGCTTCCGGGTGCGGGGTGCTGGATGGTACTTCGATCAGGCGTCCGAGTTCATAGCAGAAATAGCCGATACCGCCGGTCTGGAAGGGTGGCAGGTCGGTCTGATGTTCTACGGCAAAACGCCGCAGGATATCTCTCATCGCGGTGAAGGGATCAGTCGACAGATCCTCGTCATTCCAGTAGGCCTTTCCGCGCATGATACTGAATACGCCGAACGGGTCTGACGCAACAAAAGAATATCTGCCAAGCGTCGAATACTCCATCGCGCTATCGAGAAACGCCACATGGGGGCGGTTGGAAAGCCGGAGGGCGATCTCCTCCGGCTTTTGTGGCTCGATTTCCCGATAAAGGAGTGACGTGACGGGCATGTTCCGGTCCAAATGAGTCGAACGACATATCCCTATCAGGATAATGTCTTGGTCATTGTTCCATTCGCGTCCGGATTACGACGGATATCAGCCGAATACTTTGCCAATCCATCCCTTTTTCTTCCCGTCTTCCTCGACCTCCGGCGCGGGACCTACAATGGCACCGAATTTCTCGAAAAAATCACCTGCAAGCTTTTTCGATGTTGCATCAATCAGGCGACCACCGAGCTGGGCGAGCTTGCCGCCGATCTGTGCATTGACGGTATAATGCAGGATGGTGGCCTCGCCGTCAGCTTCCAGTTTCACGGCTGCGCTGCCTTTCGCAAATCCTGCCGCGCCGCCCGATCCTTCGCCGGTGATCGTGTAGCCATTTGGCGGATCAAGATCGGACAAGGTGACCTTGCCAGAGAAAGACGCTTTCACGGGACCAATTTTGAGCACGACCTTCGCGGTCATCTCGGTTTCCGACGTCTTTTCGATGGACTCACATCCGGGGATGCACTGGCGCAGGATGTCAATGTCGTTCAGCGCCGCGTAAACGACGTTGCGGCCCGCTTCGATACGCTGTGATCCGTTCATGTCCATGATAGGTGTCCGTTCAAAAATTACGGCAAAGCATAAGTGCCGCAACGAGCGGCACATTCGCTTATAGCGAGGCTCGCAACGGAATGCCAGTGGGGAGAAATCATCGTTCATCGGGCTTTCCGCGTTCAATTCCCGCTACGATGCCGAATTCAACCCAATGGATCCAATCGGGTATGATGGGCCAAGGGGCAAGGGTGCGCCGGGCATCAGGTGGTAGGACCTCTTCGGTCATATGGTCGAGCCATTCTCCCGAAAGGTCGAGTTTTTCGGCCAAGTCCGGGGCGGTGAGGGTACCGAATGCCTCGACGCTTGCAGGCACTGCCAGGGCCGGGTTCCAATCGCCAGAAAGGCGATCATGAAAGGAAGCCCAGTTACGATTTTTTAATCGCTCGCCGAGGGTTTTGATGTCCCTTCGCAGGCGGGCTTCGTCGGGTTCATGGAAGATATGTTGGCCCAGAACGTTCGGAAACAGGATCGCATGATCGGGGTATTCGACGAGCAGGCTCTCAAGGTCACGAAACAGGTTTGTTCTGCGCCAGACGAGTTTGGTGCCGCTCTGTTTGAGTGCCGACCCGTGAAGGAGGCGGAAAAAGAAATGCGCCAGTGGATCAATATCGACTGCAATGATTGTTTTGAAGCGCGTGAGAAAGGAATCGGGCAGGCACCAGCCTGCACTCGGCCCCATGAGGAGGAGATGATCGGATCGAGGCTGCCATTCACTCAGCCAGAATTCGATGCGGGCCAAAAAGTCGCGCCATTGTTTTCGGCGGCGAAAGGCACGCCAATGCCAGAGAAGCCCTCCGCTCGGGGTCATGATCGCGTCTTCGGACATTTCCCATGTCCGTGGATCTTCGGGTTCGAGTTGCTTTGCCATTGAGGTGTTCCGCGGCCTGAGCGCGGCCGTCCGGTTCAGAGATGGGCTGCGAAAAATTCGAGTGTTCTGGTTCTCGCGGTTTCGGCGCTCGGCTTGTCATAGCTGCCGCGCTCGTCACAATTGAAGCCGTGATCGGCGTGATAGGTATAAACAGCGACGCGCGGTTGAGCAGTCTTGATGGCGTTTACATTTTCCATCGGGATGTGCTTGTCGAGTTCGCCAAAATGCAAAATCGTCGGCACTTGCGGCGTATCCGCCTTCATCGCCGCGATGCCGCCACCATAATAGCCAACGGCCGCCGATAATCCGGCCAAATGGCATGCGGATGCGTAAGCCATGGTGCCACCCCAGCAATAGCCGACAACGCCGATTTTTCCCGCCGGTGTGGCGTAAGCAATGGCCGCCGCGATATCAAGCATGGTCTTTTCGCGTTTTACCTTTTGAACGATGTCCGACCCGCGCTGGATATTTGGCGGGAGATAGCCCACTTCGAAACCGGGTTCGACGCGATCATAGAGGGCGGGCGCGATTGCGAGATAACCATGCGACGCATAAAGATCCGTGACGGCGCGGATATGATGGTTGACCCCGAAAATTTCCTGCAGGACAACGATGCCGCCGCGCGGTTTGGTCTTGGGGGTTGCCACATAGGCGCTGATGGTGACGCCATCTTTGGCCGTGAGTGTGACTGTTTCGCCCATGTTTGGCGCTCCCTTAAAAATCGCAATTCCGCTCTGCCGCGACATGCTTTGCCGTATGCGGCGCCGACCACATTCAGCAGTGCTCAGATTATCGGCGAGTCGGGCGGGTCTGTCGATGTCGGGAAAACTTCTGCCAATTGTCCGGTCGGATCGATCAGGTATTTAAAGCAGTTGCATTCGGGCGCTTCGCGCGAACGCCGAGGCGCTGTCCAGCGACAAAGAGGATGGGCATCGGGGCCCGTCACGCGTTTGGGAGGTCAAGTGCGATCAGGTATTCACCCTTGGCGGGGGCGACTACTTTTTGGTGTTACCTGGTTTCTGATAGCCAAACTGATTGGAAAGGGCGTCAATGTTTACGAGGCCCGGGCGGTGGAAGCGTTCCCATAATCGCCGCGGCCCGGCGCATTACCCAGTGAAGACGTATTGAGAGGCTGTATCGACGACCGGAATCGACTTGATACGGACGTCGGACAGGCGGTTCGTGCCGCCGTCAATGGCATCAAAGGCGAATGCATATTCAAAGGATACTCATTGTGGGCGTTTCGCCACGTGTCGGGAATACGAGGCCGACGCCGAGGCCAGCGAGAAGATAACGATGGTCGAGGAGAGGCCAAGCCTGCTTGACTGTTTCTGGCCGACATTCCGTTTCGGGAATGTCGTGAAAAGGCCGTTCCATGACGTCGGTGGAGCTTATCAAACGAGGTGCCAGGTTCTATAAAGGCGGCATGAAGGGACTCTCCAACTTCGATTTTGATCGCAGCGGGCGTCGCATGGGCGGCTATGGCCGCGCTATGGTAATGGGCATTCTCAATGTGACACCGGATTCATTTTCGGATGGCGGGCGATTTTTTGATCCGCGCATCGCCGTCGAGCATGGAAAGAGAATGGTCGAGGAGGGGGCTGATTTTCTGGATATCGGCGCAGAGTCGACGCGTCCGGGCTCGGTGCCCGTGAGTGCAGAGGACGAATTGGCGCGGGTGCTGCCCGTTCTGGAACCGCTGGCTGGTCTGGTGGATTGTCCGATCTCGGTGGATACGTATAAGGCTTCGGTTGCTGACGCGTGTATCAAGGCGGGTGCGCGGGTCGTGAATGATGTCTGGGGATTTCAGAAGGATCCAGATATGGCCCGCGTGTGTGCAGTCCACGGCGTTGGTGTTGTGCTGATGCATAACCGCACATCGATTGATCCGTCATTGGATATGGTAGCGGAGGTGATCGCGTTTTTGCAGCGGTCGATCGAGATTGGGACGCAAGCGGGGATTGCGAAGGAGCGCATTGCGCTTGATCCGGGGATCGGGTTTGGCAAGACGCTTGAGCAAAATCTGGCGCTGGTGAATGCGGTTGATGCGCTTGGACGGTTGGGTTGCGCTGTGCTGATCGGTGTGTCACGGAAATCCATGATCGGGAAGATTGTGCCATCGACGACGGATGAACGCCTGCCGGGAACGATTGCGCTCGATAGTGTGGCGCAGATGAAGGGCGCGGAGATTTTTCGGGTGCATGATGTGCAGGAGGCCGTGCAGGCGGCGCGCGTGATCGATCAACTCAAGGGAATGCCATGGATACCATCCTGATCAACGTCACGAAGCTGTCGCTATTCGCCTATCACGGGGTGAATGACGAGGAGCAACGGATCGGCCAAAGGTTTTATGTCGATCTGGCGCTGCGGGTTGGCGCGGTGAAGGCAACGCGGACGGATGCGCTTGATGATACGATTTCCTATGAACACGTGATCAATGAAGTGTCGCAGACGTTTTGTGCGGTGAAGCACCGGACAATCGAACGGGCGGCGCAGGTGGTTGCCGATGCGGTGATGAGGCGGTTTCTGACAGTGGAGACGCTGACCGTGACTGTTCATAAGCCATCTGCTCCGGTCGACGCGATTTTCGATGATGTAGCGGTAATAGTGGAAGTACGCCGGAATGGCTGATGTTTTTCTGAGCCTTGGCAGCAATATCGGGAATCTCGGGGCGAACCTTGCGGATGCCGTGCGTCGGCTTCGAGCGGAGCCGGGGGTCACGGTGGTGGCGGTGTCGGCCCTTTATCGCACGAAGCCGGTGGGGCCGGTGGCGCAGGATTATTTTGTCAATGGCGCGGTGCGTGTGGAAACGACACTCGAGCCGGAAGACTTGATGCGGCGGTGCCTTGCGATTGAGGCAGGCATGGGGCGCGACCGGGCCAATTCGCCGCGATGGGGCCCACGGCTGATCGATATCGATATTATTCTTTATGGTGATCTGACCCTCAAGACGGAGATGGTCGAGGTGCCGCATCCGCGCTTTGCCGAGCGGGCTTTTGTTCTGGTGCCGCTGGCGGAGCTTGCGCCTGACCACCGCGTCGGCGACCGGACACTTGCCCAGCTTGCCGATGCGGTTGATCGCGCGGGGGTGGAACGCGCGGATTAAAGTGGTTTCAGGCCTGCTTCGATCTGGGCGCGTTTGGGTTCGAGGAAAGGCGGGAGCGCCAGCTTTTCGCCGAGTGTTTCCATGGGCTCATCCGCGTCGAAGCCCGGAATGTCGGTGGCGATTTCAAAAAGGATGCCGTTCGGTTCGCGGAAATAGAGCGAATGGAAATAGAAGCGGTTGACCTCGCCGGAAAAGGGCACGCGGAGTGATTTGAGGCGTGCTGTCCATGCGTGGTAGGTATCCATGTCCGGCGTGCGGAAGGCGACGTGGTGAACCGAGCCGGCGCCCTGGCGTGATTGCGGCAGATCGGTGCGCTCGACGAGGTGGATTTCGGCGGCGGGGCCGCCTTCACCCATCGAATAGACATGGACGCGGTGATCGAGACTTTCCGGATGGAGATAATTGCGTGCGGATATCATGCCGAGGATTTGGAGGAGGGCGACTTCCGCGCGGGAGCGGTCCGCAACTGTCAGTGTGATCGGGCCGAGGCCGCGAATCTGGTGCTCTGTCGGAACGGTGCTCTTGTGCCAGGGGTTTGAGGTGCCTATGCCGCCATCATCGATGAGGGAGAGGCGCTGGCCTTCGGGGTCTTCAAAATCGAGTGTCAGGCGGCTGTCGCGAATTTCGGCAGGGCGATATTTAAGGCCGGCATCCTTGATGCGGTTTTCCCACCAGCGGATTGTGTCGGCGCCAGCGACGCGCAAGGCGGTGCGGGTGATGCTGTTGGTCCCGCGCTGCTCGCGAGGGACGGGCCAGTCGAAGAAGGTGAGGTCAGAGCCGGGGGAGGCGAGGCCGTCGGCGAAAAAGAGATGATAGGCGCTGGTATCGTCCTGATTGACGGTTTTTTTCACAAGGCGCATGCCCATGAATTTGGTATAAAAATCATGATTGCCGCGGGCGTCGGCGGTGACGGCGGTGAGATGGTGGATGCCGGTGAGTTGCATGGTTTGCTCCAGAAAAGGCCGTCAATTTGTGAGTTGTATATAGGGCGGAGGAGGGATTGCCGATAGAGGGTGATGCTTGCAGTTTGACAATCGGGTGTTTGCAGGAAGGCGCATCCGGGGGATCGGTTCGGGGTCGGCATTGTTTGATAAAGCTGTGATTTGGTCCCATAGTCGGGTATTCATGTCATCTATGTTGAATTGTGCATCCCCCGTACGCAAAGGTTTCAGGAGTCATTTCGGCGGATCTGTGCTTCACAAAGCGGCTGGAAATGGATTAGGCTGGACCCGGGATTTCCAGATTTCCTTTTAAGATATCGAGAACCGAATTTGAGCGGACATCAGGCGGTTGCGGATTTGACGATAGATGACGTCAAGAGCGGTTTGGCTTCGGGCACGATTGTGCTTGTCGATGTGCGCGAGGCAAACGAATTTGCAGCGGGGCATATTCCGGGGAGTGTGCTGTTGCCGCTCTCCGCGTTTGATGCTTCCGATTTGCCGCGACCGGATGGACGGCGGATTGTTTTGTCGTGCCGTTCCGGTCGGAGATCTCTGACGGCGGCGGTTATGGCGCAAGAACAGGGGGTTCCCGTTGACGCGCATTATGCCGGCGGGTTTATTGATTGGGTTGCGCATGGCGAGTCGGTCGAGACGGGTTTGTCCGGGGAGTAAGGTGAGCCGGAACGGGATTTTACGAGGGACATTTTCGCCACTCGTCATTCACGCGGAATAGATTTATAGAGGAACAACGATTCAAACTGACGAGGGACGCTATGAGTGTGAAAAAATTCGGTATCGGACAGCCGGTGCGTCGCGTAGAAGATCATCGCTTGCTGACAGGTGGTGGAAATTATACAGCGGACTATCGTCCCGAGAAGGAACTGGTTGCGTTTGTTCTGCGCAGTCCGCATGCGCATGCGTCTTTCAAGGTGACTGACGTTTCTGCCGCTCATGCGATCAAAGGCGTCAAGCTGATCCTGACAGCGGATGATCTGAGGGAACTGGGCGACGTGCCATGCCTTGCACCGCTCGGCAATGATGACGGCTCGCAGAATTTTGTCGCGCACATTCCGGTGCTGGCGAAGGGCGTTGTGAAGCATGTCGGCGATGCCGTTGCATTCGTTGTCGCGGAAACAATGAATGCGGCGAAGGAAGCTGCCGAAGCCATCGAGATCGACTTCAAAATCCTGCCTCAGGTCTCCCATTTGCGTGATGCCGTGAAGAATGGTGCGCCTTCGGTTTGGGCCGAACAGAAGGACAATATCGCTTTCGAGCAAAATCTGGGTGACAAGGCCAAGGTCGATGGGATTTTTGCGAAGGCTGACAAGGTAGTTAAGCTCGAGATCGAGAATAACCGTCTGATCACCAATTACATGGAAACACGCGGTGCGGTTGGCGAATATGACGCCAAGACGAAGAGCTTCAAGCTGACTGTTTCAAGCCAGGGCGTGCATGGGTTGCGCGACGTGCTCGCTCAACAGATCATGAAGGTGAAGCCTGCCAAGGTTCATGTGATGACGGGTGATGTGGGCGGCGGTTTCGGTACCAAGACATTCATGTATCGCGAATATCCGCTGGTGCTCGAGGCGGCTCGCCGCCTGAAGCGTCCGGTGAAGTGGATTGCCGATCGTGCGGATCACTTCCTCGGGGACGCACATGGTCGTGACAATATCACGATTGCGGAAGCCGCAATGGACAAGAGCGGCAAGTTCCTCGCCATGCGGTTCGACGTGCTGGGCAATCTCGGCGCGTACGCGTCGCAATACGGACCTTATATCCATTATCTCTGCGCTTCGATGGTGACGGGTGTTTACCGGACGCCGCATATCGCGGTGCGTCTCAGGACTGCTTATACCAACACGATTCCGGTTGACGCGTATCGTGGTGCGGGACGTCCGGAGGCAGCGTACACGCTTGAGCGTCTCGTCGATTTTGCCGCGCGTGAAATGGGCATGAAGCCTGAAGCAATCCGCCGGAAGAACTTCATTCTGCCGTCGGCCATGCCGTATAAGACGCCTGTGGGTGACAGGACCTATGATACCGGGCATTTTGACCAGCATCTGACGCAGGCAATGGCTTCTGCTGATTGGAACGGTTTCAAGGATCGTTTGAAGGTATCGCGGAAGAACGGAAAGCTCCGCGGTATTGGTCTTGCGACCTATATTGAATGCACGGCATGGGGTGACGGTGAAGATGTGGCGGTTCAGCTCGAAGCTGACGGCACGGCGACCGTTTTCTCAGGCACGCAATCGAACGGGCAGGGCCATGCTACGGCCTATGCGCAGTTTGCCTCGCAGCATCTCGATCTGCCGCTCGACAAGATCAAGGTTGTGCAGGGTGATACGGCGCGTGTCGCAACAGGGCATGGAACCGGTGGTTCGCGCTCAATCCCTGTTGGTGGTGTTTCAGTATTCGCGGCGTCAAAAGATCTTGCCGAGAAGCTGAAAATCATTGCGTCCGAGAAGCTCGAGACCAATGTCGGCGATTTGGAGATCGTGAACGGCGCGGTGATCGTAAAGGGTACAGACCGGAAGGTGACTTTCGCCGATATTGCGAAAATGCCGAAGGTGACGCCGGGCATGGTGCGTGGCAATGGCGACTTCACGCCGCCGGACGCGACCTATCCGAACGGGACGCATGTCGCCGAGGTTGAAGTTGATCCGGATACTGGCGTGACGACGGTTGTGCGTTACACGATTTGTGATGATTTCGGTGTGGCGGTCAATCCGATGTTGTTGGCTGGCCAGGTGCATGGCGGTGTTGCGCAAGGCATTGGCCAGGCGTTGCATGAGCGGACGGTGTATGACAAGGACGGCCAGCTGATCACAGCCAGCTTGATGGATTATACATTGCCGCGCGCGGATGATCTGCCGAACTTCCATTTCGAGACCAAGAACGTGCCGTCAACCACCAATCCTCTCGGGATCAAGGGTGCGGGCGAAGCAGGTTCGATCGGTTCTTGCCCGGCGGTAATGAATGCGCTGGTGGACGCGCTGGATCGTGGCTATGGCATCCGTCACATCAATATGCCTGCGACCCCGCATCGGGTGTTCGAGACGATCCACTCGGCAAGCCGGATGGCAGCGGAATAATTTTTCCAAAATGAGAGATGAGAAAAGCGGGCCAAATGGCCCGCTTTTTTTGATCTCTTGCCAATTGATTTCTTGCCAAAGACCGGCGAGCCGACAACCGGCTCAGATGTGGGCGAGCGGTTGAATGGCGGCCAATTCGTCTCGCGCCCGGATCGCGGCGACGGAAAGATCGTGTGAGGACTGCAAACCGGTCCAAAATGCGGCGGATGTTCCGAAAACCTTTGCCAAGCGAAGGGCTGTGTCCGGCGTGATTGGCTGCTGCTCGCGGACAATGCGCTCAATGCGCGTCCGGTCTTTCAGGCCCATCGCTTTTGCGAGAGCGCCCGGCGTCAAGCCATATTCAGGCAGATAGTCTTCCCGCAAATGCTCGCCCGGATGGGGCAGAGGGGTTTCGAAACGGGTGTAGTCGTGCTTGGGCATTGGGCTACTCCTAATGATAATCAACAATTTCTACGTTTATCGGTCCCGTTTCCGTCCATTCAAAGCAGATTCGCCATTGCATATTGACGCTAATCGACCATTGGTTCGACCTCTCGCCTGATAAACGGTGGAGCCTATGTCCTGGCGGGGTCGCCAAGTCTTCAATTTGTGTCGCTTAATCCAACCGCGCCAATCGGCGGCGGGTTACTGCGACAAGATCAGCCGGAAACCCTTTGCCGGGATCCCGGCCATGAAAAATGGCCTGCGCCGTTTTGCTCTTCCACGATCCAATCATCGAACGATCCGTGATATGGAAGAACGTAGCGCAATACGCTACGAAATGCAACCCTCATTGCTCCGACGAGACCGAACTATTTCTATTCCATCACGGCGGCTTTGAGAATGCAGACCATCGTGGCGTGGGCGGGTTTTGTTGATACGTTGCGCACGGTATGGGCGCGATCGCAGCGGTAACGAAGGGTTTCGCCGGCTCTGGCGTGCTGGATGACGCCTGCGACTTCGACTTCGAATTCGCCTTCAATCACAGAGAGACATTCGACTGAACCGCGCTGGTGGGCATCCGAGTCAAGCACACCGCCGGGATCCGCGTTGACATCATACCATTGCAGCCATTCGACCGTTTTGATCCAGCCGATAATGCCGAGGCGAACCTTGCCATCGTCAGAGGTGAGGATCGGCGTGTCGCCTTTCGAGGTTTTGTCGATGAAAGGTTCGTCGCCCGAGACGGACAGAACGCGTTCGATGGAAACGTCAAGCGCTTGTGAGAGACGCCAGATGGTTGCGAGTGTCGGATTTGTTTCGTTGCGTTCGATCTGGCTGATGATGGATTTTGCGACGCCGGATTGTTCGGCAAGTTCCGACAAGGACAGATTATAGGCCTTACGCAGACGCTGGATTGTTTTGCCAAGTTGACCGGACAGCGCGTGCGCGCCCGTATCAATGACCTTGACCTTGTCCTTGCCTTCAATGCCCATTTTGTTCTCCCGAGGCGTCGCTTCCACATCCGTCTTATAGAGCGGATGGGCGTTTGTAATGCCGGACGCACCTTTTCATCAAGAGAGCGGATTGGCAAGTCCCGCGGGAGGGAGGTGAATTACGGAGCAGGGGGTGTTCTGGTGCTTCTCAAGGCGAGCAAAGCGAGCGCGATCATCGCGATGCTTGTGAAGATGCCGAGGATGACAGCGCCGATCATTGCGCCATTCGGGCCGGTTACGTGCATTATCCACGCGAAAATCGCAGGCGAAGCGGCTTTGACGATCATTGTGGGGGCAGAGATCAGACCGAGACGGCGACCATACCCAACAGGACCAAAGAGCGCGTGGGGGATGACCCCGCGGGCGATGGTCATGAGGCCGTTCGAGGCGCCATAGACGAGACCGAAGGTCATGGCGACACCTGCGGAGGCACCGAAAGCGAGCGGAATAACGAACGATATCGGCAAAAGAATGACGGCAACGAGGCCGAGGACGAGCGGGTTGAGGCGACGACCAAAAAGCAGCTCAATGAGACGCGCGCCGACCTGTCCCGGCCCGATCAGGGCACCGGCGAGTACTGCATCATGCTCGGATACGCCGAGGCCGCCGAAGAGTGTGATCACATGAACCGACATGGCATTGACGACGAAGCCATGGCCGGCAAGCACGAGGGCAAACAGAATGAGGGCGGTTTTTTCGGGGATTGCCGGAGGGCTATGAGGGGGCATCTCTGCACGTGGTGTTTCGGGTACCGCATTTTGCTCCGGTGACGGGCGGTGCTTGCGGAGACCAACGAGGTGGAGCGGCGCGCAGACGATCTGGATTATTGCGGCATAAGCGAGCATGACAGTTCGCCAGTCAAAATAGCTCAAGGCGAAGAGAGTGAGGGGCCAGAAAACCGTGGAGGCGAAGCCCGCGAACAGAGTGAGCAGGGAAATGGCTTTACGCGTCTCGTTTCCCGCGACTTGAGAGAGGCTGGCAAAGGCTGAATCATACAGGCAGGTGCCCATGGCGAGGCCAATGATCGCCCAAGCGAGGAGGTAGACTGCCGGCGTATACGCGAGGCCGAGAAGGGCGAGGCCGAGGGCACCGATCACAGATCCGATGGCCATGACCCATGCGCCGCCATGCTGGTCGACGGTTCTTCCGGCAAAGGGCGAGACAAGCCCCATGGTGATCATGGCGACTGTAAAGCCGGACGAGACAAAGGTGGGCGACCATCCGGTTTCAGCGGAAATCCGCGGGCCGATCATGGCGAGCGTATAATAGAGCGCGCCCCAATTGATCACCTGCGTTACCCCGAGGGTGAGAAGTACGCGGCGAACGGGGGAGAGTGTGATGTGAGGGGTCATGACATCAATATGTTTGGAATGGGGCGCGCGATAACCTTGTTGGTTTGCACGATCAATTGCACAGTTTCATGATGAAATCACCCTTCAGAGATGGGGTTCGACCGCAGCTTCAGCGTCCCGTCGCGCATTGCGGCTGATCTGGCGTTCGCGGAAGATAACATAGAGGCCGGAAGCGATCACGACGAGAGCGCCGAGAAAAACGATCGGCTGCGGGACGTCGCCAAAAACGAGAAAGCCGATGGCGACTGCCCAGACGAGGGTGGTGTATTCGAAGGAGACGACAACGGACGCATCGGCAAAGCGATAGCTCGATGTGATCAATATCTGGCCGATGCCGCCGCAAATGCCGGCCAAGACCAGAAGTGTTGCCTCGTGCGGGGTGGGGGTGCGCCAGACGGCGATGGAGGTCAGAAGGCCGATGAGACTGGTGATGAGCGAGAAATAGAAGACAATTGTTCCCGTGCGTTCGACTTGCGCGAGTTTTCTGATCTGGATCGAGGAGAAGCCGTTGCAAAAGGCGGCGAGCAGGCCGGCGAGGGCGCCGAGGGCCGGGCCCGGGCTGAGGAGATGGGCGGCAGAGCCGTCCGCGAAATGCGGGAGTGTCATCAGGAACATGCCGGAAAAGCCGGCAAAAACGGCAGCCCAGCGATAGGGGCGGACGATTTCCTTCAGCAAGAGGGCCGCGAGAATTGTGGCAATTAGCGGCGCGAGATAGCCGATGGCGGTTGCATCGGGGAGCGGGAGAAGCGCGAGCGCCATGAAGCCGAAATACATGCCGCCGGAGCCGGAGAGGCTGCGGATCGCGTGGCCGGTAATGTTTTTTGTACGGAACGCGCCTGTTAATTCGCTGCGCATCCTCAGCCAGATGCCAAGCGGGATCATGGCGAAAAAGGCGCGGAAGAACATGAGTTCGCCAATCGGCATGTCCTCGCTCGCGAGTTTGATCAGCGTCGCCATTGCGAGGAAGGCAAAGGTTGAGGCGATCTTGAGCGTGATACCGAGCAGCGTGTTCAAAGCGAAAATCCGTGAGGGGTGGGCTGCTAGAAGGCAGACCGGAACGCCCCGCCATCGATCAAAATGTTCTGACCGGTGATATACCCTGCATGAGCACTTGCAAGGAAGGCGGCGACCTTGCCGAATTCCTCCGCTTCACCGAAGCGCTTGGCGGGTACCGAATTGATGCGTTCCTGGCGGATGGTTTCAGTATCGAGATTTTTCAACGTGGCCATTCGTTCGATATTGCCGCGAATGCGATCCGTATCGAACATGCCGGGCAAGATTGAATTAATTGTGACATTGGCGTGGGCGACGTCGCGCGCGACGCCGGCAAGGAAGGAGGTGAGGCCCGCGCGTGCGCCGGATGACAGGTCAAGCCCGGTGATCGGGGTGAGGACGGAGGCGGAGGTGATGTTGATGATGCGGCCGAAGCGGCGTTCGACCATGCCGTCGATCACGCGCTGGATGAGTTCGATCGGGGTGACCATATTTTGCGCAACGCCTTCGAGGATGGCGGAACGATCCAGCTTGCGGAAATCGGTGGGGGGCGGGCCGCCATTATTGTTGACGAGAATATCGGGTGCGGGACAGGCGGCGAGTATTTTGTCCTGAATGTCGCGCGAGGACACATCGCCCGCGATGGCGGTTACGTGAGCGCCGGTTTTTTCGCGGATTTCATGGGCAGTTGCAGCCAGTTTCTCCTCATTCCGGCCATTGATGATGATTGAACAGCCTGCTTCGGCGAGCGATATCGCACAGGCGCGGCCAAGGCCGCGGCTTGATGCACAGATGATGGCCTTCTTACCGGCTAATCCCAAGTCCATCGCTCTGCCCTCCCCACCAGTGACGAAAGCACCATGGGGAGAGTCGGGTTCTCACACAAGCGCAACCCCGAAATGCATATGCAGGGAAGTGATCGGAGCGATTGTAAGAACAATTATTTATACGACCGGTGTCGAATCGTTGTCATTGCCGACGGATGCGACAGCCAGCGTGCTCTCGATCAGGCGCGACAGATTGTCCTCGACGATGCGCTGCATCTCGATGATCGCATTCAGTCTCTTCAGGATTTTCGACTGCTTCGCCCCAAGGTCGATGATCAATGATGCCTGCGCGGCAATCTTTTCGGTCTGCTCGCCGGACGAGCTTTTTCCCTTCATCACGTCCGCCAGATCACGGATCATGTCGGCGGCGAGTGATATCTCCGTCATGATATCCTCGGCTTCCAGCGAAATTCCCCGGAGCGGATGATCAGCAGGGTTCAGGTCATGGTGATCAATGGCGATCGTTCTCGTAATCGACTCAATGATATCAAGTACTTTCGCACAGCTCATGAGGATGTCATGCGCTTCCGGGCTCGATGCTTTCCGGTTCAGGAGATTTTCGAGCCGCCGGATCGAGAGCAGGAGGAATTCATTTTCCGATTGATGGGCGCGGCGTGCATATTCTGCAAGGAACCATCGTCCGCGAGGTGTTTCCAGAACGGCACTTTCGATACTCTCGAAATCGTGCTCTGTATCCCTCTTCGACTGCGAGAACTTATCCATCGACGCTACTCGTTACAATGACACACACAGCTACTCGAACCAGGAAACCCCGTCCGCGCGTTATTATAGTAACCGTTGGTCAATGGATCGTTACCATGGTGGTGATTTAGGGGTGCTCATTCCTTCATCAATCGTGTTTGATGTTGATTATGGAAACACGGTCTTGGTCGGCCGATGCCGCACATGTTACGCATCGTGCGTCATTTCCGAAGATTTACGGGGCAGATTGGATGAATGTGGCGCCGTCATTCGTTTTTCTTCAGAATATCTCGGGCTTGCGTGTCATTTTGCGCGGATCATGGAGTGCGGCGCAAGGAGATACCGCCGAAAAGACGGCGGATGAATTGATTCGATCGATTCCAACCGGGTTGTTACAGCTGGATCTTTCAGAGGTTGAGCGTGTTGATACTCTCGGGGCCTGGTTGATCAATCGGCTGATCCACCTTTGTGCGATTCGGGGTGCGCAAATCACGCTTACAGGTGCTGGCGAGGCGCAGGAGATTCTTCTGAGGGAAGCCGCCTATCGTGAATTCGACGACGGGCGACCGGTCCGCGGCAGTGTCGTGACCGGTATGCTGGCGGATACCGGCGAGAGTCTGGTTCTGGCAGGGCGGGATGTGCGTGACGGTGTCGGGTTTCTCGGTCAGGTGGTCACATCGATCGGGCGGGTGATTCTGCGCCCGCGCAGGTTCCGGCTGACTGCTCTGGTGGCGCAGATCGAGCATGTTTCACTTCGTGGCGTGCCGATCATCATACTGATCTCCTTTCTGGTTGGCGCCATTGTTGCACAGCAGGGTATCTTTCAGCTGAACCGTTTCGGTGCCGCCGCGTTTGCCGTTGATCTCATCGGTATTCTTGTTTTGCGGGAATTGGGAGTTCTTCTGACATCAATCATGGTCGCAGGCCGGTCGGGATCGGCGTATACAGCAGAAATTGGCTCCATGAACATGCGCGAGGAGATTGACGCGTTGAGGGTTATGGGACTTGACCCGATTGCGGTTCTTGTTGTGCCAAGAATTCTGGCTCTCGTCATCGGATTGCCGATACTGACGCTCATTGCGAATATCTCGGCGTTATTCGGCGGTGGCGTCGTGAGCTGGGTCTATGGCGGCGTCAGTCCGGACGTTTTCATCGAAAGATTGTCCGATGCGGTCAAAATCAACACTGTTCTGGTCGGGCTGATAAAGGCTCCGGTCATGGCACTTGTTATCGGTTTAATCTCTTGTGTCGAGGGGCTCGGTGTGAAGGGTTCTGCGGAGTCGTTGGGGCGCCGGGTCACCGAGGCGGTCGTGAAATCGATTTTCATGGTCATTGTTGTTGACGGCTTGTTCGCCATGTTTTTCGCGGCGATCAAGTATTAAGGACCAAAGTGATGGCCGACTCTTCTCCCGGATCGCGGTTGAAAACGATGGATACTGCGGGCGTACACGCCGATGTGATCATTTCCGTGCGTGATCTCGTTGTAGGCTTTGGTCAGCGAACTGTGATGAACAAGTTATGCCTCGATGTTTTCAGAGGGGAGATTCTCGGTTTTGTGGGGGCCTCGGGATCGGGAAAGTCCGTTTTGATGCGAACGATTCTCGGGCTTGTGCCGAAGCAGAGCGGAACGATCACTGCTTTCAACCAGACTCTCGATCAACTTACGTCGCGTGAACGCAGCATGCTCGAACGCCGTTGGGGTGTGCTGTTCCAGCACGGCGCACTGTTTTCATCGTTGACAGTATTGCAGAATATTCAGGTGCCGATGCGGGAATATCTGCATTTATCTCAAGGTTTGATGGACGAATTAGCTTGTTTGAAGCTGGAAATGGTGGGATTGAAACCGGAGTCGGGATCAAAAATGCCATCCGAGCTCTCGGGAGGCATGATAAAGCGGGTTGCCCTGGCGCGCGCTTTGGCATTGGATCCGGAGATCGTCTTTCTTGATGAGCCGACATCCGGGCTTGATCCGATCGGGGCAGGGGAGTTCGACGAATTGATCGCTACTTTGCAGCGGACGCTTGGCTTGACGGTCTTCATGGTTACCCATGATTTGGGCAGTCTGTTTTCGGTGTGCGACAGGGTCGCTGCGATCGGGAATGGCGCGATCATTGCCGAGGGGGATCTCGCTGCGATGTTGAAATCAGAGGATCCGTGGATCCAGAGCTATTTTCACGGCCGCCGTGCGCAAAGTATGATGCAGGGTCGATAGGTGTGGTCAAGTCATCATGGAAACTCGGGCGAACTATATTCTTATCGGAGTGTTCACACTTCTGGCGGTTGCAGGAGGAGTTTTGTTCGTGCTGTGGGCGGCAGGGCGGGACACAACGGCGCTGGTGCCTTATCGTGTCCTATTTTCCGGATCCGTGTCCGGGCTCTCGCGAGGCGCTGCTGTCTTGTATAATGGCCTGAAAATCGGTGAAGTGACCTCGATTTTCCTCAATCCGAGTGACCCCGGAACGGTGATTGCGTATGTTTCGGTGAATGAAATGACGCCGATCAACAAAGACACGCGCGCGCGGCTTGAATTTCAAGGCCTGACGGGGGTAGCGTCGGTGCAGATGACGGGGGGGCGTCCGGACTCCGAGAGGCTTGTCGTTGACGATTTTGCCAATCCGCCAACCATTGTTGCGGAACGTTCCGATTATCAGGATCTGGTTGAGAGCGCACAGCGTTTATCGCGGCGGGCGGACCGGGTGCTCGAAGCAGCCGAGGGCGTTTTTATGACCAATGCAGAGGCGATCAGGAGTACTATCAACAATGTGGAGACGTTTTCGCGGACACTTGCGGATAATTCCGGTGCGGTGACGACATTGATAACGGAGAGCAGGGAAGCTGCGCAGAACATTGCTGCGCTCTCAGCTCAGGCGCGAGGGATGATTGACCGGCTGGATGCGACGGCAACACGCCTCGACAGTTTGCTGAGGGGTGCGGATGATCTTGTCAATTCGGGCCCGCTGAGAGAAACAATTACGAATTTTGCCGAGGCGGCAAAGTCGGTCCGGGTGCTGGCTGACAATCTCGATCGCCGATCAGAAGAGGCCGTCAAGGGTTTTGACCGGACAACGGGGAAGGGGCTTCGCGAACTTGAAGGGTTGGTGATTGATGGCCGCAAGACGCTGAATGAAATCAACCGGAGTCTGAGGGATTTCGAGCGCAACCCGCAGAAGCTGCTTTTTGGCGCGCCATCCCCCATACCGGACTATCATGACAGACCTTGAGCATCGCACCCGAGCGGGTATTGGACGCCGTCTGGCGTCGCTTGCGTTTCTATCCGTTCTGACAACGGGCTGTTCTTCATCGCAATCCTTGCGCATATATGATCTTGGCGACACTTCAACGCGCAGCCGGCTACTTTCCGAAGCGCCTGTGATGGCTGTCGGCGAGCCGTTCGTGCTAAAGCTTCTCGATACGGATCGTGCGCTGGTGCGCGATATTGATGGTTCGATTTCGGCGCTAGCGGGTGTGCAGTGGACGGACCGAGTGCCTGCACTGGTGCAGGCACGGTTGATACGTGCATTTGAAGAGAATGGTCGCCCGGCAATCAGGACAGGCAGCGGGATGTCGGCCGATTACGTGGTCAGTTCGGAGCTGACCGCGTTTCAGGTGACGTCAGGCGAGTCTCCGACCGTCGATATCCAGATCGGCGTGAAGCTCGTTCAATCGATTGATGGCAAAATTATCGGAGTGCGAACATTTCGCGGACAGAACGCGATCACCACGATCGATGGGGCTTCTGTCAGGGACGGGTTTGCATCCTTACTGGGCGATATCAGCGACAACGTGGCGCGCTGGTCGGCATCGGTACCCTGACTTCAACCGTCAAACCGCCGTTCCCGACCCAGTCGGGAATGGCACATCTCTTCTTATTCGATCCGTCCAGCAGAATGCGAGAGCAGGGTGTAGACCTTGCCTTCTTCCGATGTCAGGATCTTCCGGATCATCGACTCATCCGAGTCATTGACTGTCGCGTCGCTCAAAATTTGCTCGAATCGGCTGAGATATGAGTCAACGGCTTCACGGAAGATGACATCGCGCTGATAATTTTGACGGGCTTCATTGAAACGGCGCTCACCGAACATCGTGTAAAGGCTGCGTGCCGCGACTCTCGTTTCACCCGCGAAGAAGCGATCCCATAGCTGCCCCACGGCAGTCGGATTGACCAGGAGCTTGATCTCGACGAGCAATTGCCCGATGGGATCATTCGTCAAGGCGCGCGGTTCGGCAGCGAGCGGCATGCTCATTGACGGAGCCTTTGTGCTTGCCGGAGGGGTTGACGGCGCAGATACGGGAGGAGGTGATCGGAATGTTGCCGCTTCTTCCGAGCGTTCGCGGGTGCCAGTGCTCTGTTTGATCTGCTTCGCGTCTTCGTCGCGTGATGCGCGATCAAGCAGGTCTGACAGCCATCCTCCACCGGTCTGACGTTGTTGCGCGACTGGCTCCGTTTCACGCGGCTCACTGATCGGATCTGTTGACCTTG
This sequence comes from Hyphomicrobiales bacterium, assembly GCA_046092445.1. Taxonomy (GTDB): domain Bacteria; phylum Pseudomonadota; class Alphaproteobacteria; order Rhizobiales; family Beijerinckiaceae; genus CAIUPE01. Next base: position 40,702 of record JBJTDR010000028.1, read on the forward strand.
GTGCCAAGAGCGGGGAGTGGGCGCGCTCGGGCGGAGGAGATATCGGTCGCGAAAGGAATGAGGGGAGCGGTGAAATCGGCGGTTTCTCAAGTGTCGAATCGCCGCTCTCACGAAGCAATGGGCTCGTTACTTGTGGCGCTGCAACAACCGGACGGGAAACCGGGGTAACCGGCGCAATCGGGCGATCGGTTGCGCGGGACAGATCCGCAGCGCGACCCGACGAGACCACAAGTGCGGAAAGCTCGTTAAGCGCCTTGATCTGATCTCCCACGACACGGCGCATAGCGGAAGCCTGCGCTTCCGTCTCGCGCGGCAATTCCGTCATTCCTCGGGCGATTTCGTCTCTTGCCGTTGAGACGTCATCGGCGATCCGGGCGGTCGCAAGACGGACCTGAGACGTTGTCTCGTCGAACCGGGACACGAGGCGGCCTAGGATATCCTCCATCTCACGAAGGGCCTGCTGGGAGACCGTTTGCAGAAGTGCGACCGTTCGGTCACGTTCGGTCGCTGTGCCGTGCTCGACCAAATCGGCCTGACGTGCAATCGCGACGCTCGTTGCTTCCGTGGCCTCATCGATGAACTGACGCATACGCTCGGCACGTTGCTCGGCAGACTGAAGCGCGGTGTTGATTGTATCGGCGAATGATGACGCAAGAAGCTCGATCTGCCGAGTGCGGTTCGAGAGCATTTCCGTCATTGTCTCGAAAGACGCCTGACGATCACGCAGACCGTCGGTCAACTGGTTTTCAACATGGCCGAGAGACCGGGTGGCTTCTTCGAGCAGACGTGTGTGCTCACGCGTTGCGGCGGTTACGGCTTTTGCGCGCTCATCGAGCTGACCGAGCAAAGCGGAAGTCTCGCCAAGGCCGGTTTCAGAGATCTGCTGCAGCAACTCAATCTGCTGCGAGAGAAGAGTTGACGATTGTTTTGTCTGCTCAGCCGCATTCTTACCGGCGCTATCCAGCATCAACAGACGTGCAGCAAGCCCCTCGTCAAGTTTTGCGAGCGTTTCCGTTGCGCTGTTGACGATGGACTGAACCATTCGGCTCGACTCCGTCAGGCGACCAAGCGAGTGGAGGGTTTCAGACTGGATTTGCGCGGTGGTGCCCGCGATCGCCTGAGCAGCCTCCTCGCCTGCATTTGCAATGAGGCCCGCAACCGATAGGCCCTGATCATGCAGGCGGTGAAGGACCGAGACGCCTTTCGTGTCGAAAAGCTCCGAGATTTCTGCGAGTTTGTTTCCGAAAGAAGCTGTGATTTGTCCGGATGCGGATTCCATGACGTTGGTAATGTCACCGGTTCGCGTTTCGAGCGACGTTCTGACGTTTTCGAGGCGGTTGACGACGCGTTCCTCGAAGGAGTTTACGGTCCCCTCAAGTTTACCTGCAATCTGATTGGCGCGTGCTCCGAGGATTTCGTTGAGTTCCTCAGCCCGGATGGCAAGGTTGAGGGTGATGGCTTCGGCGCGGTTCTTGATTGCCTCTGCCAATTCTTCTGTTCGGCTCTCCATCGCAGAAGCCACTTCGTAGCTGCCTTGCGAGAGGATGTTTGCAATGTCAGCGCCTTTCTGACCGAGGCTTTCAGTGAGAACACGGGAACGCTGATCGAGACGCACGTCGATCTCATTGATTGTGCTTTCGATACGATCAACGACTGCTTCGCTCTTGACACGGGTGCGTTCCTCGATCGCATTGAGCTTCGACTCGACGATTTCGGCGGCACCGCGCGCTTGCTCAGTGAGACGGTCTGCCAGAGCTCCGCCTTCGGTCGAAAAGAGATGAGCTATTTGGCCAAGTTTCGTTTCAATTGACGCTGTGAATTCGTCCGTTTTTGTATCGATGCGGTTTGCGAGTTCGGCGCCGCGTCCCTCGAACACCTGGCCGAAAGCGTCAAGATTCCTGGAGATCGTGGCGCTGATCTCCCCGCCTCGACCAATGACGGCTTCCTCAAGGAGGCTGATCTGTTCGCCAAGCTGCTTGCTGAGTGCGCCACCACTAATGACGATGGTATCCTCGAAGGATATCAGTCGGGAGTTCAACAGGTCGTGGATTCGTGTGGTGCTCTGCTCGAATGCCGTTTCGATTTTCCCGATATGCGCGTTCAGATTCTGGCCGAGAATCGATGTACCACTGCGCATTGTCGTGTCGATCGCGGAGATGCTGTTGCCGAGTGTCTGGTCGATTCCGGCACTATAGGTTTCAAGCGTCGTCTGCATCGCCTGAACATTGCGGGAAAGGCTCAGGTCGATGCTATTCGCACCTCTTTCCATCGTCGTCGTGATTGCATCAACGCGCGCACCAAGTGTGTTATCGAGCTGTCCGTTCGCCATGCCCAACGTGGTTGAGAGCGATGATATATGGCCCGAGAGCGTATTCTCGATGGATTTCGAGCCGGTCTGAAGTGTCTCACCGATTGTGAGAGCACGTTGTGCCAGCGAATGGTTGATCTCGCCGTGGAAGTTTCCGAGGCGTTCCTGGATCTGCGTGAGCTGTTCCGCGAGACTGCGCTGGACGAAACTCGTGCCCGTATCGAAAACGGTATTGATCGCGGCGACACGCTCGTTCAACTGGGTATTGATCTGGGTTGACGTCCGATCAAGGGTCGTCTCCATAGCTCCAAGCTGCTGGGTCAGGCTGTCATTGATGAAATCCGTACCGTAGCGGAGGGTCTCACTCATAGCGTTGACGCGATCTGTCAACGTATCGTCGATCAGGACGCGCAGATTGTCGAACCGCGAATCCAGAGCACCGATATGGCTCGCGAAGTTCGAATTGACGCTGGACGCACCCTCGCGCATCGTCGTCTCAATGGTTGCAAAGCGGCCTGTCAACTTTGTTTCGATATCCTCTACACTGCGGTTCATCGTTTCGACGAAGGAGCGCGTGCTGTCATCCATCAGGGCGTTCAGGCGTTCGGTCTGAGAGAAGAGCAATTCCTGTGTCTTTCGTGACAGATCGGATTGCCAGTTCTGCGCCTCCGACTGCATTTCGTTTCGCATCCGGTCGACGTTGTCCGACAGAATAGCGACCATGCTGCCTGTTGATTGGGTGAACATGTCCCGAGTTGAGGACAGACGATCGTCAAGGATCGAAGCGAAGCGGCTCGACGACTCGTCGATGCCGCGCTCAAGGTCGCTGGTGCGTGTCTCAAGCGTCCGGTAGAGGTCGCGCGCGGCGCCGTCGATTCGATCAACCAGTCCGTCGGCCTCTGCCATCAAGGTTGTGCTGATCCGGTTGATTCCGTCAGCAAGTCCCTCGTTCAGTGTGGCGCTTGTGGCGCGGATGGAGTTCGCGACGTCCGTGCCGCGTGCCGATATCTCGCCAATGACCGCAGAACCCGTCTGATTGAGTGCCGAGGTGACCGTCTGGGAGCTTTCGTTCAATACACGATTAATATGGTCGCTCGTATCATTCAGACGGAGGCTGATCTGTTGCTGGGTGTTCGAGAGCTGCGAAAGAAATTCCGAGCTGCGGGAACCCAGTTCGCTAATCACGCGCTCACTCGACTGGTTGAATGCTGAGCTGATATGCTCCGCCTTGGCTCCGATCACGGTCGCCACCTGATGACCTGCATTATCGACGAGCGCTGCCATCGCGCGCGATGCGGCTTCGAGATCGCGGTTCAGCAGATCGTGCGATGTCGAGATCGAGATACGAATTTGGTCGGCGTTCGCTGAAATCGCCTCGCGTTGAAGCGCCAATTCATCAATCAGGGCCCGAATGCGCACCTCGTTTTGCCCGTAAGCGCGCTCAAGTGTCGAAATTTCATTGTGAACGAGGGTCTCCAGCTCACTGGCGCGCGCAACGGCACGCTCGACACCGTCACCCATGGCGACGACTTCGCGCCGTATGGCCTGCGAGAGACTGACGACGGAATCGGCAGCGGCATCGGTGGGCTCTGCAAGTCGAAGAGCGACCTGAGTCATTGATCTCGCAATCATTCGCATTTCACCCGCCCGGGCCACAGCACTGGCGATACCGAACATAATCAAGGCAGGCACGACAAGCGCCAGAGCGATTGCGGCCGTCATGACGGGCGACGTCGCACCCAGGGTCTCGACGATCAGGCCTCGATCGAAATCGAACTGATAGGACAAGACGATGGCGACGAGAACGAGCCATGCAACCGATCCGACCAAAGCGTAAGAGTACGGTGCACGGGATTGTTGCGATTGCAACAATTGAAGAATTTCACCGACCGCGCGGCGATCATCATTTGCCGGCTGGCCAGGTGATGGCTTTTCATCGTCGGCCCTGTCCGCTGACGGAAGGGGCACGTCCTGCTGGAGGCGCGATGAGGGCGATCGTGCAAGGGGTGCCGGCCCGAAGGATCGGGAGAATTCCGCAGATGGCATGCGAGCTGCCCCCACCACGTTGTCCGGTGCAGAATTCCTCACAACGTCCTCCAGATTCGAATCGCCGTGAATAGATTGTGTCAACGCTTCCTCAATCGCCGACAAGGCGGCTTCAGTGGGGTCGTTCACTTTCTTTTGCGTCGCCATCAGGGGTCTCTTTCTTTATGTTCTATATCAAGAAAAATTGTTAATTTATTGATACAAAACAATTTTATTTGAAAACCTTGCTGTCATTCATGCCGCAATTAACCTATATTCGCCGCAATTTAACGACTTGGAAAGCATTTTGCTACCCTGCGTAGGCAGGAGATCAAAAACATCCTTAACGACGCAAACGGATGTTCGGCTTCCGGTGAGGGTCGAGAGTGAGGAGAACACTCTATTTGTCAGGAATAATCATCAGATCGTGCGCACTTGTCACTCGTCATAGTGTTCCTTTTAGTCTAGAAGGTCGTCCTGAAGTGTTAATCATTTAACGTTGGATGACCGAATGGCAAAGATTACGTTTATTGATTTTTCAGGCACTGTCCGCGATGTTCAGGCGGAGAATGGCTCGACTGTCATGGAAGCTGCAATCAAGAATGGCATCCCCGGAATAGAGGCGGAATGCGGCGGTGCGTGTGCGTGTGCGACGTGTCATGTCTATATCGACGATGCGTGGACGGGGATCGTCGGGAAGCCAACGCCGATGGAAGAGGACATGCTTGATTTTGCGTATGATGTGCGACCCGTATCGCGCCTTTCATGTCAGTTGCGGGTTTCCGATGTGCTGGACGGGCTGGTGCTTCGTACGCCGGAGCGGCAAGCCTGATCTGACGCGGGCATCAATTGCATCGGAATATTCATGCGGTGTGTTGATCACGATGTTCGGAATGTGACCGTCATTATTGTCAGGAAATTTCAATGAACGAGGTTATCAAGACAGATGCGTTGATTATCGGCGCGGGGCCAGTCGGTCTTTTTGCGGTGTTTGAATTGGGATTGCTCGATATTCGTGCGCATCTTGTCGATATTTTGCCGAAAATTGGCGGGCAATGTGCAGAATTATATCCCGAGAAGCCGATTTACGATATTCCGGGCTTTCCGATGGTGACGGGCCAGGGGCTTGTCGACAATCTGATGAAGCAGATCGAGCCGTTTTCACCCCAATTTCATCTCTCGGAAATGGTAGACAGCGTGACGGCGATCGGGACGCCCGAGGCGCCGCTTTTTCGCGTCACAACGGATGCGGGTACGGAATTTGAAGCGAAAGTGATTGTTGTTGCAGCGGGGGGCGGATCGTTCCAGCCGAAGCGGCCGCCGATCCCGGGGATTGATACATATGAGGGAACGAGTGTCTTTTATGCCGTCCGCAAAATGGATCAGTTCCGTGGGCGTAGCATTTTGATTGTTGGCGGGGGGGATTCAGCGCTCGACTGGACGCTGAATTTACAGCCGATTGCAAAGCGGGTGACTCTCATGCATCGGCGGGATGATTTTCGGGCGGCGCCGCACAGTGTGGAGCAGATGCGCGGCCTCGTGGCTTCGGGCGCGATGGACCTGAAAATCGGACAGGTGACAGGCCTTGAGGGGGAGGGCGGCAAGCTCTCTGCGGCCATTTGCCGTGACGCGCAGGATGCCGAGTTCCGCATTTCCTGCGACGCGATGCTGCCGTTTTTCGGGTTGACGATGAAACTGGGCCCGATTGCGCATTGGGGGCTGAATTTGAATGAAAATCTGATCCCGGTGGATACGGAGAAATTCGAAACCTCGACACCGGGGATTTTCGCGATTGGCGATATCAACACCTATCCCGGGAAATTGAAGCTGATCCTCTCTGGCTTTCACGAGGCGGCGCTTGCAGCGCATCGCGCACACCGGTGTGTCCACCCGGACAAAAGGCTGACCTTCCAGTACACAACGTCATCCTCAAGCCTGCAGAAGAAGCTGGGTGTCGGAGCTGCTTGAGCGACCGAGCACAAAATGATCGAGATCAAGGAACTTGAGTCCCATCTTGGCATTAGATGATGGAGGGCGTCGTGCCCTGTGCCAAGGGAATGGATCATGTTCAAATCGATTGTTGTGCCTGTTGATTTAGCCGAGATGGATGTCTCGAAACTTGCGATCGACAAGGCAGTTGCGCTAGCGGCGATGACATCGGCACCGCTGCATTTTGTTTATGTGCGTTCGATACTGCCTGTGACCTTCATGGAATATGTGCCGCCTTCATTTGACGAAGAGCAGCAGACGGATTGCGAGGAGAAAATGAAAGCTTTGATCGCGTCGCTGCCGCTCTCCGACAAGAGCCGGGTAACGAGTGAAATCCGTATGGGATCGGTTTACAATGAAGTGTTGGCGGAAGTTGAAAAGCACAAGGCGGATCTGATTGTGATCGGTTCGCACCGGCCGGCGATGGCAACCTATCTGTTGGGGTCCAATGCGACGACGATTGTGCGTCACGCGCCGTGTTCTGTGATGGTTATCAGGCCGGAAGCGTCCAAAAAGTGAACGCCAGTAACGCTGCATTCGCTTAGCGGCGGCGTTCCTCGATGACGGTATATTCGGCATCGATCACGGATTTATCCGGATTGCTGGTAGCTGTGCGCAAAAGGCGCTTCAATCGCCAACGGAGGACAAGGCCTGCAATGATAACAATCGGGGTCAGGACAACCAGAAGGATCGAGCCCAGAAACAGGAAGGTTGCCGCCATGATGCCGCCGATCAAAGCAATCAGCGTGTAAGTGAGGGCAGAAAGACCCGATCCATTGCGGACCGAATTGAAATTTTGCAATCGGGGTTTCATTACGGCGGCTTTCAAAAAGGCGTGTTAGCAAACTATCTCCGCTGACATGGTGATCAATCCATCGGAATCAATACGCGGGGTCAATATTCGCTGATAATTCTTGCTGCTGCGCATATTGCTGTCTAGATTTTTATTATGTTCAAACTCATTCTTCTTCGTCATGGCAAGGCGGTACCGCACGGATTGTTTCCCGATTTCGAGCGACCGCTCACCGAAAAAGGCAAGCAGGACAGTCTGAAAGCAGGAAAAATCTTGAACGAGGCAGGAATTTGCCCGGAAATTGCGCTTGTCTCACCGGCGCTGCGAACGCGCATGACGTGGAACGAGGCGCAACGGGAATTGCCGCTGACTCATGAAAATCTGGAATCGGCGCTTTATGAGGCGACTTCAGATCAGATTGTCGAGAGCGTTCGTAAACTCGACGATAAGGTGAGAAATATCTGCGTAGTGGGTCACAACCCCGCTTTGCAGGACCTGGCAGCGCGCCTCACCAAATCGAAGAAGGCGCGTCGGGATATTGAAAGCCATTTTCCACCGGGGAGTCTGATCGTGCTTGCGTTTGGCAAGGGCGGATCTGGCCGGTTTAATTTCGGGACCGGCAAAGTGGCTTTGTTCCGACGACCTGACGCGGATCATCGCTGATCACGGCATTTTTTGCCGGATTACATGTCATTTTTTGCCGGAAAATTGGGGTTTGTGGCGCCACTCTACTGAAATTGTTCAGTAATTTTCGGGCATGCGAATTGCTTATTCTCCACGAGTTTAACTTCGGCGTTGATTTTGGCAAAGGGAACAAATCCAATGGGTATATTTTCTGCGATGACAACTGCGATTTCCGGACTGAACGCTCAGGCATTTGCACTCATGAATATTTCGGGAAATATTGCCAATTCGCAGACTCTGGGGTTCAAACGGAATGACACGAACTTCACGGATCTTGTGCCTGACTATGGCGGGCCTCGACAGGTATCGGGATCGGTTGCGGCTTCGAATAAGCAAACAATCAGCCTCGCTGGCGATTTCATCTCGACCTCATTTGGAACGGACGTCGCTCTGCAGGGAGGCGGATATTTCGTTATCAAGAGAAGAGAGCTAACACAGAACGGGCAGGCCGTGTTTTCTGACGGTAATCTTTACACGCGCCGCGGTGATTTTCGGAAAGATAAGGATAATTTTCTTGTTAATGGGGCTGGCTATTATCTGACCGGTTATGAACTTGATCCGCAGACCGGTAATCGGGTCAGTGATGTGCTGACCGAAATTCAGGTCCCGAACGGACTACTTCCGGCACGCGCGACAGCAAATGTGATTTACAAGGGTAACCTGCCGACACAACCCACGAGCGGGATCAAGACGGCAGTGCCAGCTGGCGGAACAATCACCGCAGCAAACGAGGCCGTTTTTCTGACTGAAACAATCGCGGGTGGATCATTGACAGTGTATGATCAGCAGGGGTCATCGAAGACGTTGCAGATCCGCTGGGGAAAGACGGCGGCAAATACGTGGGATGCTTATTATTTAAGTGACAGCACCGCAACCGGAGCTCAGCCAAAATGGACAAGTCTCGGAAATTTTGCGAGTTTCGATACCAATGGTAACCTGACGACGCCGACGCCTGCGACGGTGAACCTCACAATCAACGCAACGCCGTTCAACAATGTGTCGATCGACCTAACAGGAATGACCCAGTTCGGCGACACAAGCGGATTATTCAAAGCAACGCAGTTTTCGCAGGATGGATACACGACCGGTACCCCGACCGGACTGACGATCGCTAAATCGGGCCATATTTTCCAGTCCTACACTAACGGAGAGTCCATTCCCATTGCCGAGATTGCAATCGCGAATTTCAACGGCGACGATGCCCTGAACCGGGTTGACGGCGGCGCTTTCGAAGAGACGGCAAATTCTGGCATTCCGCTCTTTGGTCTGGGTGGTGCCTCGATATTGTCCTCGGGGCTCGAAGCATCGAACGTCGATATTGCTGACGAATTCACGAAGCTGATCACGACGCAACAGGCATACTCGGCCAATACCAAGGTAATCACGACATCTCAGGATCTGATGACGACAACAATCAACATGGTCCGGTGATATCTGACCAGACGGAGTAATAGTCATGGGACTTTTTTCAACGCTCAACACGTCGTTTCTCGGGTTGAATATCACCCAGAAGCAGATGGCGATCGTTTCACAGAACATTGCCGGGGCCAATTCCGCAGGATATGTGAAGCGCCGACTGCTTTCCGAAGACATTGCAGGGCCGGGTGGCGGCGTCGTGTCTAAAGGCGTGCAGCGACTGCTCGACGCGTATGTTCAAAAGCAGCTTTGGACGGAGACTGGCGGCGCAGGTTATGCCAACAGCCAACAAAGTTACAGTAGCCAGCTCACCAAGCTATTCGGCGTGCCCGGGGCCACTACGGGCCTGGCGGGACAGTTTGACACGTTCAAGCAGAAACTTGCATTGCTGCAGGCAAGTCCGGCGTCTGCGGCGTTACGAAGCGATGTGATTTCATCGGCCAAGATGATCGCAAACAAGATTGGCACCATATCTGATGGCATCAAGAATTTACGACAGGCCACCGAAGACGGCCTGCTTGATTCGGTGAGTGTTGCGAATGCCGCAATCGCCGACATCGCCGCTCTGAACCAGCAGCTCAGTGCAGGTCAGAACGATCCGTCACTTCTCGATAACCGCGACCGAGCGATCCGCAGTCTCGCCGAGGTCATGGATGTGAACGTGACCGAGCTTGGTAATGGCCGGGTTTCGATTTCAACGAAGAGCGGCCTCCTTCTTGTCGATACCGATCAGGCGGCGACGCTATCGTTTGATGCGAAGGCGAATATTGGGCCGGAAAATATCTACAGCCCCGATCCTGCGAAGCGGGGTGTCGGAACCATCATGCTGACCTATCCCGGAGGACAGAACATTGATCTCATTGCAGCCAATGCGATCCGCAGCGGCGAGATTGCCGGCCTGATCGAGTTGCGTGACAAGACCCTTGTCGAGGCGCAGATGCAGATTGACGATTTTGCCGCAGCATTTTCATCTGCATTGTCGGATCGTGCGGTATCCAGTGCGGTTGTTGGAGGCGGCACGGAGATTGATCTTACGGGGTTGCAGGCTGGCAACAAGGTCCGGCTTACCTATGTCGATACGGGCGGCGTAACCCGGAAGGTCACGATCATCCGGGTCGATGATACAACAAAGCTGCCGCTCGATAATTCTGCAACGCCCGAGACGGATGACGAGGTTCTCGGTGTCAGCTTTTCAGGGGGGCTGACAAATGCAATAGCCGCCATTCAAACCGGATTGAACGGGATTGGTCCGGGTCTCACAGCTTCGGCGGTCGGAACGCCACCGAATACTCTGCGACTGGTTCCCGCGGTGCCTGCGAGCGTTTCGTCGCTGACGGCGTTGATTACCAATACGGGCCTTGCAGGCCCGGGCGGAGAATTGCCACTGTTTGTTGATTCGGGCGCGAATTTTGCTCCATTCACGGATTCCCTAGACGGAAAGACGCAGCGGATCGGGTTTGCATCCCGCATGCTTGTCAACCCGGCGCTTGAGGCTGATCCCTCGAAACTCGTTGTTTATCAAACGCCCCCGAACCCGGACTCTGACCCAACCCGACCGACAACACTCATCAATAATCTCAACCAACGGAAATTTCTGATGAGTGTCGGGTCCGGAGTAGGTTCTTCCGAGCTTACAGTTCAATCGGCGCTGACGCAGATCGTTCAGTCTCAGGCATTGCAGGCGAGCCAGAAATCGAGCTTGCAGGAAGGTCAGAAGGTCGTATTAGATACGATCGAAACGAAATATTTATCTGTTTCCGGTGTGAATACGGACCAGGAGCTGGCCAGCCTCACGCAATTGCAGAGTGCCTATGCTGCGAATGCGCGCGTGCTTGCGGCCGTACGTGAAATGTTGTCGGCCTTGTTCGGAGCGGTGTGATGGTCAGGATCGCTGACAGAAATGGCTTTTTCCTCGGGTCGCAGTCGTTTCGATCGGCCATGAATGCATTCGTCGATCAGGAAGCGCTCCAGAATGTCCTTTACAGGCAGGCGAGAACGCTGAAGATCGCAGACTCGTATGGCGAACTTGGCGGTGCAGCTGCGAGCAGTGTCAACCTCAACTCACGAATTCGTGAAATCAGCACGTTCGATGATGTCATCAAGATTGGAAAATCTTCGATATCGATAGCGAGCTCAGCTGCGACTTCTTTCAGCGCGTCCGCGGCCAAGCTGAAGAATGAAATATTTGCCATCGGGAAAGGTGGCAATGCCGATGCCCGATTGGCCGCACAAAATGTCGTCAAGGAGCGTTTCGGTCTTATGATCGAAATGCTGAACACCAACGACACGTCGACTTTTGTGTTTGGCGGGAAGGAGTCGAATACACCGCCCGTAATCAGCAAGGAAGAAATGCTGGATGGCACGCCGGGCAAGGCAGGGCTCAAGCAGCTGGTGACCGAGCGGGGGCAGGCCGACCTCGGTGCTGATTCTCTTGGGCGCACGGCGATTACGAGGACCGGGGCAGAAGTTGAATTTGCGGAAACAGTCGCCAATCTCCCGTTCGGGTTCAAGATTCAGAGTGTCACATCCACGTTGGACAATGCGACTGTGACCGGGCCGGTTGGAACGCCGCCAGTGGTGACTACGGAATTCACGGGTGTGCCGGCGCTGGGGAAGTCCTTCACGGTCAAGCTCGGCTTGCCGGACGGATCATCAAAGGACGTTGTTTTGACCGTCGCGCTGGGTTCATCTGTCGGGGTTTTCAACCCGGGCAGCGATGCGGAGTCCACGGCCGAGAACTTTGCGACTGCTCTGACGAATACGATCAAATTTACAGCCCAGTCGGCGTTGGCCAGTGCCTCGGCGCTCGCAACTGCTCAGGACTTCTTCGCTGGAATTGATGCGAAGCCACTTCAACGGGTTCAGGGCCCGGATTTCAAGAATGCTACTGCGTTCACCACTGCAACGGATGAAAACACGACGAGGTGGTACAAGGGAACCGATACCGACACAGATCCTCGGCAGGATCGTCTGCTGGTCGCTTCACAGCGTATCAAAGTGGGGATCGGGGTCAGGGCAAACGAAGCCGGATTCCAGAAGACGCTTGCTACACTTGGAGCTGTTCTTGCAACGACGTTTTCAACAGATGAACTGACCGCTGTTGCCCAGTTCAATGAAGGCAGAGATCGATCAATCCTTGCTGTTTCGTCTGCGATTCCGAGCATCGATGCAGTTTTACTCTCGCTCGGGACCTCCAAGGCGCTCGTCGAGGATGTGGAGAAAGGCAATATAACAACGAAGGAAATCATCAATCAGGCGCTCGATGATGTCGAAGGGGTTACGCTACAGGAGACATCTGTCAAGCTGGTTGCGGTTCAAAACCAGATCGATCTGACATACAAGATCAGCGCAACCATTTTTAAACTGAGTTTCGCGCAGTATATGTAGACTTCATGCAAAATCGGTACTCGCCAGTCGGCGGAAAATGGCTTACGATGCCTTATCCGATTGTGACGGCGCCGGCTCGGTCATCAGACCTTGAGCGATGGTTCGATTGATGTTGATGAGCACGTCCAGTTGTTCCGGACGCGTATCCGTGATGATATCGAGGGAACGGTTGAAGATAAAGATTGCGATATTGGCGATATTGACCTTCAATTCGCGATCGAGCGGGTTGTCAGTTTCGGTCGCCGAGGTAACGAGAACAGTCCACAGTTTCCGATTATAAATGACCGCTTCATCAAGGTCCGAACGGTCCTTATCCCAATTATCCTGGACTGCTTTCAGTCGGTTAGCTGCCTTGATCAGTAATTGGGCTTCAAGTTGCCTCTGGGAAATCCCCGTACGTGCTGTCTTTGCGTATGCGCTCAGTCCCTGATTCATCGTCAAGCAGCTCCGATTCGTAATCAACCAATTTTCCGGCGGATTTGATCGATTTATAGAGATCACCGCTTAATATGTGGTTATTAATGTCTTCAAGTAACGGGATTGCACTCGGAACAGCTTTAGCGAATTCACGATAAAGCCGCATATACAATTCGAGGTGAACATCGACATTATCGTCTAGATACATGAGTTGGACGACAAAATAGAGTCTTTTCGCCGGCGTTGTTGCTTTTCTCTCCGGCAACACGTCCTTTTCGCGAAGAATGGGTGCAAAGCCCCGAATGAAGAGGCGGCATCGGGTATCGCCATTCTGTACAACGGCTTCCCCGATCACGATGCGTTCGCCAGGTTTTAAATCTACTTTTAGAGCCATGCCAACTGCCTTCGAGACATCCTTGGCTTTCAAGTTAGCAAAAAAAGGCCAGCCACGCAAACGACGTGACTGGCCAAGTCTAGACAATGGAATCCATTATCAGAGCAATATTCAAATTACTCCGGGTAATGAACCCAATCAGAAGAGACGCGTGACTGCCGCATCGGACTGCGCGGCAAGCGAGAGCGTCGTCTGCGCCAATTGCTGGCGCGTATTGAGCGTGAGAAGGTTCGTTGACTCCTCGTTCTGATCTGCCATTGTGAGGGCATCGCTGCCTTCATTCAGGGTATCGATCATGTTTTTTGTGAATGTCGAGCGATTCTGGATCACTGTGAGGTTCGAGGCAAACACCGATGACTGCGCTGAGAGCTTGTCTGTTGCGCGTTTCAGGTTTGCCATTGCGGCCTGAACATCATCATTGCTGATAAAGTCGTTTGTCGCATCAGCGATGCCCATTTCTCCATTCGCTGTATAGTTAACGCCGTTGATCGTAATGGCGCTCGAGCCAGTTTCATTGAATGTGACCTTGAGATCCTGGCCTTGAAGAAGGTTTACACCGCCATAACCCGAATCCTGGATGGTTTGATCAATCTGGCGGAGCATTTCATTGAACTGCGTCGCCATTGTCTTACGCGTTGAGTCTACGAAGTCGGTGCCAGCTGCAGCGACGGCTGAGCCTTCCGAGGTTTTGTCTCCAAGAAGCTTTTTAAAATTCGTATCGGAGTCGTCGGTTTCAATACTGACAGTTTTGCCGCTCGACGAGACGATCGAGAGATTACCACCAACCAGCGATGCCCTTATAGCGGTGCCAGAGCCCTTCGGGTTCAGGTCGGTGTTCGAATTGATCCCGTCGATCAGGTCCTGAACGGTCGAATTGGCATCAAGCGTAATCACATCTTCAGCCGTTCCGCCGTCAACCGAGATGGAAATTTTCTTTCCCGACGTCATGTCGGTATCGCCGACCAATTTATCTGTTGCCTTGAGAGCGGTTGTAAGCGTTCCTGTGAGCGTATTGTTCTGCCCAGCCTGAAGCGCTTTGCCGACCAAGCCCTTTGCGCTGTCAATCAAGGAACGGATAGAGTCGAGGCCTTTGCTCGTGGCTTTCAAGACGCTTTGAGCCTGACCCATGTCATCCAGGAGACCAGATAATTCGTTCGCGCGGCTGGACAAACTTGCGGCGCGAAAATAGTTGGCCGGATTATCAAGCGCGGAACCGACGCGCTTGCCAGAAGCAAGGCGTGCCTGTGTCTGCTGAACGGTCAGTGTATTGGACTGCAGAGCTGAGAGTGCACTGCGCATGCCGGAAGAGAGTGAAACTGCCATGATGAAAAACCTTCTGGTTAAAATTGAGATCCGTTCGCTCTAGTGTAGAGTGGATCGATTTCTCTTTTAGCGTGTATTTATTAATAATGGACTTCCATAATCATTTGGATTTTTATAAGAAATCATATTTCCCTGATCTGAGAGGCGCGTAGTAAACTGTTATCGGTAAAATTGCCGAAAATTGACGATTTATGTTCAGATATGCGAGAATATCTTGTACACTCGAGAGCGCTCAAGGCGGTGGTCAGAGGATCGGTATTGTTTCAGCTGGCGGAATTAAGGTTCTTTTCCGCCCAGGCAAGGTTCTGCTGTCGTGCATAGGCGCGTAGTCGCAGGAGCGCTTGATCAGGGTTCTGGCTGATCGTCTGTCCAGATCGCTCATCTATGATCCGAAAGACGGGTTGATTTGTTGACCAATCCATAACCGTTTGACGTCGCGTCCGACTTCGCAGGTCGCTTTCGTCTCGATTTGATGGTATCGATGCGTTTGAAGTCACTTGCGGTGTTTGATTGTTTTCCGGGCGGTGCCGCATTTGAGCCAGCGCTGGAATGGCGGTTACGGCCCGCGCTTCGGGAAGATCGGTACCGACAGTGCCGATTTGCTGTGCTAATTGAGGTGTGTGCGGCGCAGGAGATGCCTGCGGGCGGCTTGGGAGGGTTGAAATCTCCATGGCGTTCGTTCCCTGATCATTGCGATCAGATACCATAATAGGCGCCAATGATTAGGAAACACTCCTTGAATCTACTCAATTTCATTTCAATTTATCGGGAAATTAATCGATCACGACTGAGGTGGGTTCGTTTCTATAATTTCTTCGACAAGTGTAGCGGGGTTGTCATTGTTTCACGACTTACACGTGTCATCTGAGCGCTGGAACCGTAGGTATCCAGGGTTCTGCTTTTAAGGGCGTCGGCCGTGACATCGCGAAGAAGTTTCTCCGAGACTGCCTTCACTGTCGCAAGTGTTCTCATGTTATGCTCGACGGCTGATTTCAGAGCTTCATGTCTCTCCTTCAGCCGGAGCAATGTCTTGGGGGCGAGCTTTTTCAGCGGGACCATCTGACGCTTCATATCTTCCACTGATTGAAGGTAAGCTCCCGCAGCTTCAGCCTTTTTTTCTGTCAACGCGAAACTCTCGGTGAGGCGCGCTGCAGCGACGTGGGCTGTTTCCTGAGCGAGGATGGCTTCGAACGCTTCAAGCTTTTCGATGACATCAGCGCAGACCCGATCCGCCTCCTCGGCCGATAGCGGAGCCAATTGACCAGTGTAAAGATTTGTCATTGTGGGTGTCCTGCTGTGCTCTGTAGCCGGATGAGTTCGGAGTAGATTGATTGTGTGATCCCTACTCCGCCAGAGAGAGATATGGTCTTGGCCATTTCCTCGGTGAGCATTCCGCGCCAGGCATCCCCACCGACACCTTCGGCAGCAAGGGGGCCTTCACCTGAAAGGTTACTCATCATTTGGCCGATCATGGTCGAAAGGTACACTGATTCAAAATCCTGAGCAGTCTTCCATGCCCGTTTGTGGATGTGGGGGGTACTTTTTAATGAATTGCCGACTGGCGAGGAGGTTGCCGCGTCCATTACATCACCTCTATTTCTGCTTGGAGAGCGCCGGCCGCCTTGATGGCCTGAAGTATGGAAATCATGTCTCTCGGTCCGATCCCGAGTGCATTGAGGCCATCCACGAGTTCACTGAGGGCGATACCGTCTTTCAGAATAGCGAGTTTCTTGCTGCCTTGCTCGTCTACCTGAACGGTCGTCTGCGGAACAACGACTGTTTCTCCGTTTGCCAGCGGATTCGGCTGGCTCACTTGCGGCTGTTCATTGACGGCGATTGTCAGGTTTCCTTGAGCGATTGCAACCGTTGAAACGCGGACGTTGCTGCCCATGACGATCACGCCCGAGCGCTCGTCGATGACGACCCGTGCGATCTGATCCGGAATGATCTGTAAAAGTTCGATTTCGGAAATCATTTTGCTCATGCTGCCCTTGAAATCTTTCGGCATTGACAGCACGACGGTCGACGGATCGGTCGCTTCGGAAATTGACCCGCCCATGAATTCGTTGATGATGGATGACATGCGCTGCGCTGTCGTCATATCCGGGTTTCGCAGCGATAAGCGGAGAGTTCTTGCATCCTTCAGCGCGAACTCGACTTCACGTTCAATTATAGCTCCGTTTGCGATGCGACCTGAGGTAGGAACGCCGCGCGTAATGGATGCGGCAGCGCCCTCGGCCTGAAAGCCTGCGATCGCGACTGAACCCTGTGCCACTGCATAGACATCTCCGGTAGCGCCGAGCAGCGGTGTGACGAGCAGTGTGCCGCCTTGAAGATTCTTTGCATCACCCAATGCCGACACGGTGACATCAATGCGGGTGCCGGATTGGGCAAAGGGCGGCAGGTTTGCGGTGACCATGACGGCGGCAACATTTGCCGTTCGAAGATTAGCACCCCGAGTGTTGACACCGAGACGTTCCAGCATCGCTGTAAGGCTCTGGCGGGTGAAAGGGGAATTGTTCAGTGAGTCGCCGGTTCCATTCAGGCCAACGACAAGACCATACCCCACAAGCTGATTTTGCCGAATTCCCTCAACGGAGGCGAGATCCTTCACACGGACGGACTGGGCACTAGACGGCAGGGTGCAACATATCACCAGGATCGCCAGAGCGAATGTCGCTAGTTTCATGAACGCTAAAGGCCGGGAAGTTTCATATCGTGACATTGCGATCATCCTTTTCGATCTTGAGCAATGCGAGACATGTGCCATTTAGTCGATAACATTAAGTATTTAAAAAATATACATTTTCAATCCTTGATCAACTGCAATCCATGAGCGTCCGGGGTAAGTTTTTCATTTTCAGGCAAAATTTGCCGGGGTCTTAACGATTGATTAATTCTCCTTGAGGATGCATGACGATCCAAACGGAGGGAAAAATGCGTGTGAATGACAAGCCGTCTGCGCCGAAACTGCCTGTGGAGCGAATGGCAAAGGAGGGAAGCCGGACAGGCGCTGTTTTCAATGTCGCGTCAGATCAAGCATCTGTCATACGGAATGCAAAGATCGCATCGGTTTTGTCGTCAGTTCCACTTGATGCGGTACTCGCGCTGCAGGGCGAGACCGACCAACCTGTTGCTCGGCGAAGACGGCTGGCGCGGCGCGGGCTTGCGATGGTGGATAAACTGGATCAGATCAAGATTTCGCTGCTTTCAGGTCATAGCGATTCACGCCATCTCGATGATCTTGCCATTCTCATCAACGAGAAGCGCGAGGACGATGTGCCCGAGGATTTGACGGAACTGCTGGACTCGGTCGACGTTCGTGTCGCCGTCGAACTTGCCAAACGCGGAAGATAGCCTGTTCTGCCGTGTTTTTTGCGTCGGACATTGTTCGCGCGATGCTTTATTGCGTGTTTCATCTGCCAAGGCTATAGAGACCTCGCTCCAGCAGAGGGGAATATTGCACTGATGCGTGAAGGATACAATGTCAGAGACACTTGAAGTCACGTACCGTCCCTCTGAAGACGAACCCTTCATGAGCGACCGTCAGAGAGATTATTTCCGAAAAAAATTGCTGGTTTGGAAAGAGGAGCTCCTGTCGGAAGCCAAGGAAACACTGGTTCATCTTCAGACCGAGAGTGAAAATCACCCTGATGTGGCTGATCGTGCGTCGTCGGAAACGGACAGGACGATTGAGCTGCGCTCGCGTGACCGGCAGAGAAAGCTGATCTCCAAGATCGATGCCGCCTTGATCCGGATCGATGAGGGGACGTACGGTTTTTGTGAGGAAACGGGTGAGCCGATTTCGATCAAGCGCCTCGACGCGCGCCCGATTGCGACATTGTCAATTGAAGCGCAGGAACGTCATGAACGCAACGAGCGCGTATTCCGGGATGATTGAGGTGCTTGGCGAAACGTGAACTGCCTCCCGCGGGAGAGACGGGAGGCAGTTTTATGCGCAGGGTTGAATGCGGGGAGCCCCCGCGCATGACTCTTCGTGATCAGAATGGCAGGATGATATCGAGGACCTGCTGTCCGTAGCGTGCCTGCTGTACGTCGGTGATTTGACCGCGACCACCATATGCAATGCGCGCCTCCGCAATCTTGGTCGATGTGATCGTATTGTCCGCCTCGATGTCTTCGGGTCGGACAATCCCTCCGACGATCAATTCCCGCACTTCAAAGTTTACACGGACTTCCTGTCTGCCCTCGATAACAAGGTTTCCATTTGGCAGGAGCTGTGTGACGACAGCGGCTACCGTGGTTGCGAGTGTCTCCGAGCGGTCCACTGTTCCACGTCCCTGATTAGCGGTCGAAGAGTTTGTCTGCAGCAAAGGCGCAACGGAGGTGTTTCCGGGCAGGATTGTCGGGATCACGGTTTCAAAGCCGAGTAATCGCGGCGTACTCAACGATTCAGTGTTCGACCGAGACCGCTGTGTCTCGTTGTCTATCTTTGCGCTGTCCTTCAAATTGACCTTTACGGTCAGAATATCACCGACCTGCTGGGCACGCTGGTCCTTGAAGAACGCTCTTGAGCCCTGCCGCCAGAGTGAATTCGGGGTGTGAGATGCGACCACCTCGGGCGGCATCGGCATCTGTACAGGGCGATAGCCGGAGCTGGCTGTCGGGTTTTCGATCGCTGACAGGGCGGGCGGGCGCCCGACCTCGGCCAGCCGTTCCGCCGTGTTGCATCCGGCAAGCGGTATCGCACAGGCGACAAGGACGAAGCGAGTCTTGGAAGAAATCGACTTTTTCATGAAAAATTCCTCTTTGCCCGGTTACTGGATATTGGCTGCAAGATTTGTGGAGGTGTCCGATTTGACGGACACTCGGCCTTTTCCGGTGACAATGGCCTCGAGCGTTCGCTTCGATTGCGGGTTCATGACAGAAATGACATCGCCCATCGACCCCGACTGGAGAGCCTTACCACGCATGCTGATCATGAGGCCCGCCCGTTCATAGCGGACGAGGACATTGGCATTTTTCTCCACCTGCGTCTCGGCGACGAGCTCAGCGGTCGGAATTCGCTCACCGGATCTGATGTTCCTATTCAGCACCATTCCAAGCGGTGAAACCGGGTCCAGTTCACTGGACATTTCAACCTCGCTCAGGGGTTGGTATTCCGTACGGTAATCGCTCCCGCCTATGACAATCCCGCGCTCGATGTCTCTCGTTGCGATATAGGCCAATTGCAACAGTCTGACAGTTCCTCTGACTTCGATTGGCTTTTTCAGCAGCATGGCACTGTCCGAGACTTCTGCGATTGCCTGAAACTGCGTCTTCTCCGGATTGATCTTCAGCGATCGGATCTCCAACCGCCCCTTTGCAATCGACTCAATCTGCCGTTCGATCGGTTGGTCTCCGGCGATCACGGTGAAATCAAACTTCTGGTTGTCTCCTATTTGTGCCATCTCGCGTTCGAGTGCAGCATGAATGTCGCTCTCGGTGACAACTCGTGATTTCCGCGAGATGGTCACTTCATCGAAGCCGTCAGCGGGATTGATGTCCAAAGACATCTTGCGTGCGGCGGCGAGGATACGCGTAACCTTGATCGTACCGCTTTCACCGGGTGGGGGCGCGCGAAAGATCGGCGTATTGGGGATATTGTCTCCGGCGATCAGGTCCGCGAGGGAGAGTGTTTCGTGTTCGGTCGTCACGATTTGCCGGACCGCATTCGGCGCAGCCACGGATTTGACCGGGAGAGCCATGAGCACGCACACTGCGGAGAGCAAGATGTACGATGATTGATTAATGGCGGACATCATTCATTATCCCCTGAACATCTGTGAGGTCGTGGACGACATCTGGTCTGCTGCTGTTACAACTTTCGAATTCATTTCGTATGCACGCTGTGCCGAGATCAGATTTGAAATTTCAGTGACGGCGTTCACGTTGGCTTCTTCGAGATAATACTGCTGAAGGTTCCCCCGGTTCTCTTCCGCCGGATTTCCCGTCAGCGGTGGACCGGAAGCAGATGTTTCCGCAAATAGGTTGTCACCCAAAGAGCTCAGCCCTGATTTGTTGACAAAGGTCGAGAGTTGAATTTGCCCGATTTGCTGGGCAGTCGTCTCGCCCTGAAGAAGTGCCTGTACGACACCGTTGGGGCTTATTGTCACTTTGACCGTTGTTTCCGGCACGGTGATCGTGGGATCAATGAGATAACCATCGCTCGTGACAATCTGCCCCTGCGCATCAAGGTTGAGCGAGCCGTCGCGGGTGTATGCGGTTGTCCCGTCAGGCAACACGATTCTCAAAAATCCCTCGCCTCTTATCGCGATATCATATTCCCGCTCGGTTGAACTGATCGGGCCTTGCGACATTGCTCTCGCGGTCGACACGGTTTTAACGCCGGCCCCGATTTCCAGTGCAGCAGGAACCTGCTGGCCTGCGGCGGCTGTGACGGCGCCCGCGCGGCGGAGGGTTTCATAGAGAAGATCCTGAAATTGTGCTCTCTGACGTTTGTAGCCCGTAGTCCGGAGATTTGCGATGTTGTTCGAGATCACCTGCACATTAGTTTCCTGAGCCATCATTCCGGTTGCAGCGGTGTATAGAGCGCGCATGGAAAGTCTCCTTTACTGAACTGTTGCAAGGCGCTCGACGGCGCTTCTGCGTGTCTCATCCAGCCGTTGCTGCATTGAGGCGAGGCTCGCATATGCGCGGTTTACCTCGATGAGCCGGCTCATTTCCAGAATGGGCTGGACATTGGAGCGTTCCAGCGCTCCGGGTATAATCTTCGGCAAAATTGCTACGGGTAACTGAGTTTGCGACCCGTAGACATTAGCGCCGAGATTATTGAGCTGAGACGGGTCGGTTACCTCAACAATTTGAAGCCTTCCGAGCGGGCCATCAGCACTTTCAATCGTGCCATCGGCGGCAATCGACACTCCTGTTGTGCCCGGATTTATGGTGATGCTCCCACCACCGACCAACACCCGCTCGCCGTCACTCGTCACAAGCGTTCCCACTTCATTCAGAGACAAGCTCCCGTTTCTTGTGTAGCGAAATCCGGATTCTGTCTGAACGGCGAGCAGGTTGTTTTCGCGAAGGGCGATGTCGAGCGGATTTCCGGTTTGCTCAACGGCGCCATTTGAAAGATCGAGGTCGGTACCCTGGTCCGTGACATAGGACACACGCCTGTTCGTGCGCGGCAGAGTATCTGCACGGGCCGTGGGACTGACGAATTCCTCAAAATTTACGGTACGGGCTTTGAAACCTGTTGTATTCATATTAGCGACGTTATTAGCAATCACCTCGAGATTTCTCTGAAGAGTAATCTGCCGCGAAAGGCCGACGAGCAGAGCGTTTTCCATTTGTTTCTCCCATTGGAATTCAACACACTCATTTGGCGGTTCACGATGCTCCCCAGCATTGTGATCCGACGCTAACGATGCAGACTATGTGCCATTTGACCGAGGCAAATTTCTTAAACAAAAACAGAGATTTAACTTGATATGAATGGCGGCCCGTCGTAGCCTCGGCAATTGATATCTGGGGAGCGATAGGCAAATATTTCCCATTTCGGAGATAAATTAATCAAACATTAACCATATTCTACATAAATGAAGGTACAG